>PGXB01000007.1 GCA_002838945.1 candidate division Zixibacteria bacterium HGW-Zixibacteria-1 | reverse complement strand
CGCCGTCATTCGAGCCTGGGTTTTAAAAATCCAGTTGACTTCGAACGGGCGGCTACCCTATCTTAACTATGTGTCCATTTTTTTAGGGGAAGACCAATTGTACATTTGTCGGTAATGGTTTCGATATGACAAATGGTGGTTGCATCAGCTACAATTGCCCACTTGAATTATCTAATACCATTATTGCCTTCAACAATTATAGTAGTGGTTTACTTAATACGGGCGATAGTGCAGAACAAATATCCTGTACTAATATTTATGGCAATGACGATGGTGATTGGACGGGCAGTATTGCTAATCAATATAATATGAATGGCAATACCTCCAGCGATCCCCGGTTTTGCGATATTACTTCGGACTCATTATACATAGCTTCTAATTCGCCTTGTGCGCCTGAAAATAACAGTTGCAGCACCTTAATTGGAGCGTTTCCAGTTGGTTGTGATGAGATTAACAGGATGTATTATGTATCGGTTTCCGGAAGTGATTCAATTGGTGTGGGAAGCTATGAAAGCCCGTTTGCGACGGTCCAAAAGGCTGTTGACGAGGCCGTTGCAGGTGATACTGTCATGGTCATGGCCGGGACCTATTCTGAGCATATAGTCATAAATAAGGGAATTACTCTATCATCCTCGGATGGCAGCGACGCGACCATTTTGTCCGGAACGCCCGGTCACCGGGTAATAACACTTGATTATGCCAGGGACACGGTCAGAATTAATGGTTTCAGTATAACCGGAGGTAGTCCAACCGATGATGCGGTCTACGGAAAATATGGCGGTGGTCTTTTGTCTGTTTACTCACTATCAATTATTGAAAACTGCGAAATATATGGCAATAATGCCCCCGATACGGGCAACGGCGGTGGTCTTTCATATAGAGATTGGTCGTACTTCAAGATAATAAACTGTCACATTCATGATAATTCATCGAATACCGACGGCGGCGGGATTATGATAAGCGATCCGGCAGGCGGGGTCGTAATGGGTAATATTATTGAGAATAACCAAAGTAATAACAACTGCGGCGGTTTATATATCGATGCCTTCGAGTATTGGTACAGGTGGATCTATGTAACAAACAATACTATTGTAAATAATGTCAATGGAAGCCAGGGGGCCGGGATTCAGGTCAGAAAGGTCAATGGGTATCTTCATAACAACATTGTCGCCTTTAATTTCCCATATGATTCCGCCTTATATGACGGCAGTCATGCTGTCTGGGCCAGTCTGTGCTCGCTGAATGTTGATTGTAATGATCTTTATGGCAACAAGGGGAATAATGACTATAATTTAATCGATGTCGATCTGATTGAATCTACCACTGTTCCGGGGTTGAATGACTTTTTCCTCAATCCATTATTCTGCTATCCTGATACCGGTAATTATAATATATACTCTTCTTCTCCTTGCGCCCCGGATAATAATAATTGCGGGACGCTAATCGGGGCGTTGGATATAGGCTGTATTAACTTTATTCCTGAGATAGTCTCAAGTCCCGAAGTCCAAGTCTTCGAAGATTCTTTGCTTGTTTATAGAGTAGAATATTTCGATCCGGACGGGCCCGATACGATAATTACATTTTATGATCATCCATCATGGTTAATACCGGATGCAGATTCTATATATGGAACACCAATTGAGGGAATTGATGATACAAGTTTTATGGTCACAGTATCAGATGGTTACAATTCTGATACTCTGGAAGTCCTAATCGATGTAATACCAGTTAATGATCCACCTGTAATAATACCACTTGGCCCGCAGGTTGTCTATGAAGGCGGCCATCTTGAGTTTGTTGTTTATTCTTCGGATGTTGATAATTTGACTCTTTATCTATCTGTGGACAATCCACCGGAAAATTCTGATTTTATCGACAGCGGCAATGGTAATGGGTTGTTTACTTTTGATCCCGATATAGATCAGGCTGGTATTTATAATATTCTATTTATAGTAAATGACGGCGAGTTGGCCGATAGTGAAACGGTCGAGATAACAGTCTATGATTCTGATCCTGTTATTCAGCAAGTTATAATTGATGGGCAGACCGATCCGACTCATGTCATCAATAATGCCCCATTAATTCAATGGGTCTATACCGATCCGCTGGGGTCAAAGGCTCAAACCAAATATGAAATAGCCGTCGGAGATGACAATGACTGGACCTATGCCGAGATGTGGAACCCGGCTCCGGTTCAATCTTCCGACACATTTGTTGTCTATAACGGCTCCCCATTAATTGACGGGGTAACATATTATTTGAGGCTACGTGTTCATAATGGCGAAGTTTGGTCCAGCTGGTATTACACCTCTTTCCACATGAACAGCATCCCGTCAATTCCGATTCTTTCAAGCCCGGCTGCTAATATGATTGTGGCCGATCTCCAACCTTTCCTTTATCTTCAAAACTCCACCGATGCTGAAACCGATGACACCCTGACTTATGAATTTGTGGTTGCCAATGATACAACCTTTGGCGAGCCGGATCCGATATACGAAGACAGTATTGCCGAGGGCATTGATTCAACCGGCTGGCAAGTGACCGAGCCGCTTAATGAAAACTGGCACTATTTCTGGAGCGCCCGCGCTTTTGACCAATATGAATATTCCGAATGGAGTGAATCTCAGACTTTCTGGGTCAACGCCGTCGAGGAGGCGCCGTCCGCATTCCAGGCCAATTATCCCCCGGATACCGGATACACTCATATAGTTGATATGCTAACCAATTTCTGGTGGGCGCCATCACTGGAATATGACCCGCTTGATTCAGTCTATTACACTCTATTTATCGCGCTCGACAGCAATTTCAACTTTGTCAATACCATCGACAGTATCTGGGCCACCGAATACACTCTGACCGCTGATGACAGCCTTTCATTCGGCACCCGTTACTGGTGGAAAGTCAAGGCGACCGACAACACCGGACTGTTTACATATAGCACCAACCGACCCGATTTCCGCACCTGGATGCTGGGTGATGCCAACGGCGACAACAGTGTAAATATTCTTGATGTCACGTTCCTGATCAGCTATCTTTACAAAGGCGGCATTGCGCCTTATCCGACAGTTATGGGCGACATCAATGGCTCCTGCTCGACTAATATCCTTGATGTGACTTACTTGATAAACTATCTCTACAAATCCGGCCCAGGGCCAGTGGTGGGGTGTGAGTGATGTTGTCCGAATTGGGGTGGAATCTCTTTTTTTATATGTGTAACCTTTTGGTAACTTTCGGCCCATCCCATATGGGGAATTTGGGGAATGAGGCCACGATTAAATCCCAAAGGTTAATCTTTATAAATAATTATACTTAAAAGACTTAAGGCCCAGTGCGCGGTGATGTCATCAACAGGTGTCGGTTATTATCTTTCAATTGTTACAGAACCTAAATCCCGTTTGACATAGAGAAATATTTTACAGTTACGACCATTTTTAGTCAATATCAGCCTCAAGATACTCATCGGAATGACCTGTCTCGCCATATTCTTATCAATAGTAACGACTTATAGAGATTTTGCACCTCTAAAATAACCGGAATAAAAGCCCAAAATACGGTGATTTCCTGATGTCTTCCGGGCTTGCCTTTTTTATGAAAAATTTATAAAAATTGACAGGGGACTTATGATACCCGGACTGGCCAGGGCCGTCGGTCGTTACCCCCATCCCTCCCCATATGGTCAATTTGTCCTGTCTTACAAAGCCAAATAAGCAAAGAAAAGTAAAAGCAGTTTTTTATAGTCAGCTAATCCCGGACACAGCGAACTGAAAGACCGCCTTTCTTATACTCAGCGTTGCGGAAGACTGCTGAACTCGCGAAATTCAAGAGTCGGTACCATGCAGCAATATCAGCGATTTCCCTCTCCGTAGAAGACCAAAAGATGCCGCTCCCAGTCACACCGCCGTAACCTCCATAATAGTAACGGTTGCCACCCGGCAACGCGGAAAAACCACTCTCGTTGGTCGCGTCGGTGTTGGGACTCAGCCAATGCGACGTTCCCGCCTCTTTCATTTTCCCACCTGCAACAGTTTCGCCGCCAAGATAATCAACTAACGTCTGCCACTCTGCGTCAGTCGGCACATGCCAGCCTTCAGGGGCAATATTGCGGCTGTCATCCACGGCATACCAGTTATATAAACGCCCATAGGTGGCCACATTGCCTTCATCATTATTATAATTGCAATAAGCTCCGGTGGCAAGTTCTGCCCATACGCCATCATCGGTAACGTTCGGAATAGGGTCACCGTTGCGATAATGAGTGACTTTTAGATTCTCTGCCATCCAGCACTGACTCCCGATTTGAATCGTACTGTACATATTGCCGTCTATATCCATAACACTATCACATTCGCAACCCGGCGCCGGGCCACCCTTATAGATGTAATTGATTAGATAAGTTACATCGAGAATGTTGATGGAGCCGGAATTGTTGACATCCCCGCAGTCGCCTGCAAATGATATTACAGGAATGATTAAAATGACAATGCCTAAAATTGCCGTTAATGCTCGTTTCATGATTCTGCCTCCTGATTGGTTCTGGTTAGAGATAAATTAGTCAACATCAAGATTATTCAATAAATTATAATGAATATACTAAATAAGTCAAGGCATTCCATGATGAGGATAAATTTTGTCAGATTTTCTGGTTGCGCCGATGCTGAAGCCAATCATGGGGAATATCAAGGCTATTCGGCAATACCCCTGCTTTCAATCCTGACAGCCAAAATGCTTCCAGAACTGCCAAATATGAGGGATTGCGACCGACCCATACTTTGATACCCCGGGTCGATTTAAAGCCCGTCATGGCCTTTATAACTGATTTGGGCAATCGTAAGTTGCTGTCTTTCAATGCCTGTATTTTGGGCTATTTTAGGTCACTGCTTTTGCCAGTCGTGCATGATTCGTGATAGAAGTTTCCAAAATACAGGGCTATTGACTACTATATTCTTACAACCCCTATATAATTCCATGTGATTCCAGAAACTGCGGTTCGGGGATACGGACAGGTCTTACGTCTCCACCTTGCTTAAAATTGCCCTTATAGTTCCATTTTTCGTTGGGTAAATTATAACAGCATCTGCCATATTCATAATCTACTCCCCAAAAGACTGCATTGTCTTTTAGCTTATCACAAGTTATTATGCTTCTTTGATTCCCAAAAATCTCATCAATATATAATTCAACGCTACCAAAAACGGGAATTTGATCTCTTTTCAAATGATCTTGTCCAATCGCTCTCTGAAACCATGTATCATAATTTATGCCGCGAGTTTCAGTATGTGGAATGCTTTTTGGTTCAAGCAATGACATCGCTTCTTCCAGAGTGGGCAGTCTCCAGTCTTTCCTCTGAGCATAGGGAACCTGGTTAAATCTCTGAATCCATATTTCTCCATCTTCATGTGAAAAATATAAACCCCGCCGCCCAAAGTCTGTTCCCGTACGAATCCACATTAATCCAGTCATTTTATCATATACTACTTCATCTCCATCAATCGATTTTAGTATATAGTCATGGGGTATTCCTTTGCCACCGGAGTTAATTATGCTTTCGTAGTAATCATTTTCTAATATTATTCTCGCTACTTCTTCAAAGTCGAGCTCTCTTGAATGGGATCGAAAGCAAGACAACTTAGGATTTATAACACCTAATATTTTTCGAAGACCTTCGCCATATTTTGAATCTGGGAATAGATCAACCCATTGCAAATCATGAAGTTTATCGTAAGATGGTTTGCAATTATCCACCCGAATCGGCAGAATAAATATTTCGTTGTCAGGAAAAAGATCAAGAACATCCAATGCGATTTTCAGTTCTTTTTGCACATATCCTTTTCGATTTACAGAACTTGTAGATAATATTGCAAGAAAGTATTTACATTCAGTTATTATTTTCTTGATTTCCAGTTTCCAATTCTGACCAGGTTTTAGCGAATACTTGTCAAACCATATTTTTATTCCTCGCCTTGTAAGGTCTGAATACAATCGATTTGCGACTTCCTCATCATCTCTCGCATAACTAAGAAATACTTGATTGTTCAAGCTATCACCTCCTTCTATCCTGTTAAATCTATAATGAAATTCGAAAATAAACAAGTGCCACAAATATCAAAAATCTCGGTGAAACGAAACTTAGAAAGCACTAGCCTTAGTATTTTTATAGTATATTCAATCTTTTAAATTTCAAAGATATGTTTTCCCAAAGCCTTGTATTTAACTTTGTGACGATGGTACAATAGCTTGCGAAAATATTATTTTGAGTATATTAAATTTGTAAACATCGCCCCAGCGTTTTTTCTCACGCGCCCTAAGGCTTGGGCTTCTTTGACCTGGCTGAGAGCACTTAAGATTTTGAATTTTGGCACTTCTTTGACGGCTTCTTTATTTTACATCAGTAAGTTAATATCCTAGCAGATTACCAGTATTGTCCACAAAAGCTCATTTGTCAGCAGGGTATGTGAGTCATTAAAGGGCCTCGTTGCCTCTGAGAGTCACATCCTCTAAGGGTATCCTGCAGCTCCCCCACCTTTCAATCCAGACAGCCAAAACGCTCCCAGAACTGCCAAATATGAGGGATTGCGACCGACCCATACTTTGATACCCCCGGTCGATTTAAGGCCCGTCAGCAAGCCCGTAGAATAATTGGGGGTTTGTAAATCGTTGTCTTTCAATGACCGTATTTTCGGCTATTTCCGGTCTCGGACTTTGGCCGTATCCTATCAAAAGACAGTACAATGCAATCAATCGCCGAAATCTTTTGGCAAGGAATTGACGATATCGACCGTTTCGAGGCTTACACTTATTACCTGGCTTACTAAACGAACAATATATTCCGGATCATCGGGATTATTGGGATCGGATATTATACCGCTTCTTTTATCTTCTTTAATTCTGTACTGATCGATTACCCAATCTAATGCGCTGCGGTTGCCGAGCCTATATTCAAATGCCTTGATTGGGATTCCGGTTAATGTCAACGAGGGGTTAATTATTAATGATGCCTTGTCTTTACTCAGTCGCATTTTATCTTTGACCATGTAAGATAGCGGGATATCGGCGGTTTCTATAAATTCAAGCTTATACGGTTCGGCCTTTTCATAATTGAGATGAATCTCGGCCAGTTTTTTCCCGGCTTTCGAAAAGGCCCAGAAATCGGGGGCGTATGGAATCCGCGGCAATTCGCGCCGGAGACAGTCGGCATATTTCCTGCGATACTCGGGATGGTGCAAGAAGCCATAGATATGATAGAATATATCTTTCTTGCTTATTTTCTTGTCATTATAATGCGCCTTGAATTCCTTAAGCGCCCAATCGGTAATATTATCTTTTCTATTCGAGCCGTCTTCGTTATAGATATATAAAGGGAAACACTGCGTTTTTTCAATTAGATCAAGACATGGAATAATATTGGTAATAATTTCATGAAAAGGCTTGGAACTACCAATCCCAGACATGCAAATAACAAAATTTTCTTTTTCAGTATTAGAGGTTGGGAAAATATGATGAAATTGATAATGTCGCTCATTTAATAACGAATCGAAGAATAGATATTTTTTTGTAAAGGGTCTATAAATTGAATGGCGTATTTTAGTTTCATCATAAGCGCCATGAACACCGCGAGCAAGACTGTTCTTAAGCGATTCACTCCATTTAACTTTATCATAACTAACAAAAGTATCGACT
This sequence comes from candidate division Zixibacteria bacterium HGW-Zixibacteria-1, assembly GCA_002838945.1. Lineage (NCBI taxonomy): Bacteria > Pseudomonadati > Candidatus Zixiibacteriota > candidate division Zixibacteria bacterium HGW-Zixibacteria-1. The sequence goes on along the minus strand of PGXB01000007.1, from coordinate 100,284 downwards.
TTTGTTTTTTTCGATCTGAGATAACGATCAACTTCAGAATTGTAATTTTCAATAAAATTCTTAATTCTTAGTGATAGTGCTCGCTGATGATAATCATATACTATAGTATCCCTATTTGTTTTAATACCACTGGAAGAAAGTTGGAATATTGCCTTCGTATTATTCGGTTTCGTTTCCTTATTACTCTTATAGGCTATTGGCAATAATAATCCAAATGAGTCTGCACCCATGGATTTCAACCATACATTTTTCTCATCCGGAGTTAATTTCTGCCACTTGATTTTTCTAAAATCCCCTGCATCTCTTAATATCTTATTTTTTTCTTCCTTCCTTATTTCCTCAGGAACACGATTATAATATATTTCCTTTTCATCCGATTCTGATTTCCGAATCAAGATTGTTATGCCAACTCCAACCTGGATTCCAAAAATATTATGAGTTGTTCCACTTAATTTAGGATTTTTTCGGACATTTCCATGCAAGTCTACATGGTAAATGCGATAAAATTTATCCGACAAGTGATATCTCATGCCGTCAAATGCGATATTATCGACAAAACTATTGTTTGTTACAAAACAAATAATTCCGTCGCGCGAACCGATACGATCAGTTGCCCAACAAATAAATTTGACGTACGCATCATATAGGGCATTTTTATTGGTCGCTTTTGATGACTTGGCATAGGTTTCCTTTATCATACCATCAATGGTCGGATAAACACGGTTTTTATTATTATCATTTTCATTAAGCTGTCCGACATTGTAAGGCGGATTACCGATAATTACCGTGATAGGCGCGTTTTTTTGGCGGTGTACTCTTTCTGCATTTTCCGCGGATATATAAAATATTTCCGTTTGTGTTTCTGCCAAATCAAGCGTATCGACAAAGCAGATGCCGTCGAACGACTCATATTCCCCGGTCTTCTCATAATAAGCATGCTCGATATTCATGGCGGCGATGTAATACGGCATCAGCATCACTTCATTGGCAAATAACTGATCCCGGTACATGCGCGGTAAATCCCGTTTGGGAATCATTTTCATAAGGTTGACGATAAAATTGCCGGTGCCGGTGCAGGGATCGAGAATATAAACATCGGGATCGCTCAGGCTCTTCCCGAATTCGCTCTTAAGAACTTCGGCCACACTGTTGCACATAAATTCGACCACCGGCTGCGGCGTATAAACAATGCCGTGCGTATCGGCCACTTTGACCGAATAACCGCGGAAAAATTGCTCATAGATGCTGTTCAGGAAATGCTGTTTTTCGGAAAAATCGGTCAGATTTCGGGCGGCTTTCTCTATTGCCACATAAAAGCGATCCAAAGAAGTCAAAAACCCCTTCCGGCTGAAATCTTTGCTTACCAGAGCGCCGATTACTTTTTCGACTTCCACGGCAATTACATTTCTACTGGTGAATTCAGGGTTATCGAAGATCGTCCGGAATAGCCGCTCAGTCAATAAATGCTGGATGAGCATTTCATCGACAGCCTCTTTTCTTATATTCGGATTCAGTGATTTTCGGCAAAGCTCGAAAAATCCTTTGTATACTGTTTTGAATTTGTCATTATTTTTATGTGCAAGCTCTATTTTTTCCTTCAATCCGGTGGCCAGGTCTTTGACATGGCCGGAGAATTCCACAACCGCCTTTTCGAATTCCTTAATATCCGGCTGCTCATACGCGAAAAATTTGTTCAGAAGCTCCGTCAACTGGCCGCTGTTAGTTAAATCGGCGCGCAGAATTTCACGACCGCTCTGATACAGAACGCCGGTGTTGGTATCTTCGAAAATAATATTGGTGGTAGGATAACCTTTGTTGAGCTTCTTTTGAATTTCGATATCGAGATCATCGGCGCTGTCTTTGGCTTCCCAGTATCCTCTGGGCATGTGGAACTGATCGCGGATGGTGCCGTCGGGGACAACCCGCCGACTGGTCGCCGTTTCCGATAATTCCGGAATTAAAATCCACTTATTTTTTCTTGCAACATCGCTTAGCAGATTTTGAAATGCGGAGCGAACGGCGCCTTCATGGAATATTTCCTGTTGGTGAAGTTCCTGCAGGGCCGAGTAATAGGATTTGATGGCTTTGGAACTCGGCTTTGTATTAGTAACCGTCCGCGGCATATGACGCTCCCACCATAATTGATAATCTTCAAGTATTATATAAAATTAAAATAAGAAATAAAAGAAACAATTGTCAATTATACATTGCTCCATTTTTTCCGCAGGGATAATGTTCGCTTGGAATCTTTATAATATTTGTCGGGATTGGGAAAGCGGGATTCTTGGTGTCAAATGGGGCGGAATTGTTGCATAATCCCCCCTGGGCAGTCTCTTACTACCCCCACCCCTCATACCTCGCTCAGCATCGAGCTATGGACGTTTCAGGGGTATTTTTGAAGATAATCCTTGACTTTGTATATACAATGGCTTAAATTGCTGATAGAAACGATATGAAGCGAGATAAGAAAACAACCCAGTTCTATTTCAGGCTGGCCCCTGGAGAGCGTAAGCTCATTGAGAAGGCTGCCAGGATCGACAGACGGTCTACGTCTGACTTCATCAGGCTTGCTGTTGTTGACAGGGCGATTGAGGCGATAGAAGCTGATAAGAAAAGAAAGGAGGATAGTTGATTATATCGGGTGTCCATAGTGCAACAAGCTCAAAAGGGCATCTGATTCACAAGAAAGTCAACGTGATTATCCTTCGTAAGTCGTTGAAATACCTGCCCGTAGCTCATTAGGATAGAGCATCTGCCTTCTAAGCAGAGGGTAGCAGGTTCGAATCCTACCGGGGGTATTTTACTTAAAGCCCCACAACAACTTCCAGCGATTACTCAAACAAAAAAACAGACTCAGAGTGTGGCGGTTCAGCCGAAATCGGACACGGAAGGGCTTTTAGTTAAGACGTAGTTTTGGTAATTTAGTCTTAACGAAACGAGTGTTCGATGAGTGGCAATGCAAGTCAGAGTCCATAAGCCTCAGTGAGAGAGATTTCCCTTTTGTGACCAATCTGTGTCCATCGGTGGGAAAAAAATCCAAAATCAGACACAAACAGACAAAAGAATATAAAAGAATAATTTCCATCTAAATCTTTGATTGCCAGTGTAATAGCTTGTATTTCAACGAATTATGAAAACAGCAGTCGGAGAATCCCACCTTCGGCATTTTTTATTGGGGGGAAACTCCTGAATAATTGCAAATCTGCAAATCTTTCCAAAAATGGCTAACTATCAGGCCACAGCCTGTTTTAGCCCGCCGGTTCGGCCTTTTCCCTTGACAAAATCGCGATTTTTCCGATACTATTAATATGCAAGGACGATTCATTGAAATCCCGGCGTCAAGCCGGCGCCAGGTTTTGGATTGAATCGAGCGGACTACTGACATTATTGCCGGTCCCGCCTTAAGGGCTTTTGTAAGCTGTTGATGCACAACCACATTGCCTATGGACGAGGGCTTTTCGACAGGCTTAAGAGAGGCTATGAAATTTAGATCTTTGTTTGCGATTCTTGTAAGTCTTTTGCTTATGGCCGGACAGGCTTGGGCCGTAACTTTTCGTGCCGAAATCTCTCCGGAGCTTGAGCCCGGCGTCATTCAAATAAATACTCCCTTTACGGTCGATCTCTATCTGAATAATAATGACGGCTTTGACCATGTCGCTTATAGCTGGCCGCTCTATTTCTTCAGTCCGGATCTGAGCATTGCCAATGTCATTCATCGGAATGTCCAGGGCTACAGTGCGGACAGCATTCCCTATCAGGCCTCCTACAACGACAGTTCCATCATTATGTCGAACGGCTTCGATACTTACTGGAATATCCTGAATGAGTGGTTTGGTTTCAGTTGGGATGGTGTCCTGCCGGATTCGATTAATCACACCGTGCTTTCGACAACCGGCTGGCCGTCCGGACTGGGCGAGCAGCTTTTCGTACAATTTGCCTTCCAGATCGATGAACCGGGCATATTCTGCATCGATTCACTCGACCATCCCAATAATCTGTATGACTGGCTGTTCGATCCGCCGGGATCTAATTATCCTTTTAACGGCCCCTACTGCTGGGTAGTGGGATGCGTCAATGATCTTGACTGTGACGGCATTACCAATACCGAGGATAACTGCCCGAACCTTGCCAATCCCGGGCAGGAGGATGGCGATGGGGATAATCTTGGCGATGTCTGCGATAGTTGTCCCAATGATGCCGCCAATGATGCCGACGGGGATGGTTTCTGCGCCGATATCGATAATTGTCCGGATATATTTAATCCCGATCAGACGGACGATGATACTGACGGCATCGGCAATGCCTGCGATAATTGTGGCGATGACTTTAATCCCGATCAGGCCGATAGCGACAATGATAATGCAGGCGACATTTGCGACAATTGCCCCGATTCGACAAATACCGATCAGGTTGACACGGACGGCGATACCTTGGGCGATGCCTGTGATAATTGCCCCGGTGAATACAATATCGATCAGACCGACAGCGATACCGATTATGTCGGTGATGTTTGCGACAACTGCCTGAACATCCCCAATACAACCCAGGTCAATTCCGATGCCGACAGTCTGGGTGATGCCTGCGATAATTGCCCGACGGCCGATAACCAGGATCAGGCCGATCGTGACAATGATAATGCCGGCGACGCCTGCGATAATTGTCCTGACGTTCCCAATCCGCTGCAGCAAAATTTCGATTCCGACAGTCTCGGAAATATCTGCGATAATTGTCCACTTGCGGACAATAATGATCAGTTGGATTCCGACGGTGACGGAGTCGGGGATGTCTGCGATCTCTGTCCTTTCGATCCTGACAATGATATCGATGGTGACGGCATCTGCGGCGATGTCGATATGTGCCCCGAGGACCCGTATAATGATACTGACGGTGACGGTATCTGCGGCCTTGTCGATAATTGCAGGAATGCCTATAATCCGGGTCAGGAAGATTCCGATGGTGATGGAGTCGGTGATGTATGCGATAATTGTCCTTCTGTCGGCAATTCCAATCAGAATAATTCGGATTCGGACAGTTTTGGCGATATCTGCGACAACTGTCCGCTGATCGCCAATGAGAATCAGCTGAATTCCGATGGGGATAGTATTGGTGATGTCTGCGACAATTGCCCCGACAGCACCAATCAGAACCAGGCCGATACTGATAAAGATCGTATCGGAAATGTCTGCGATGAATGTCCTAACGATCAGGATAATGATATTGATGATGACGGTATCTGCGGAGATGTTGACAACTGCCCGGTCAATGCAAATAACGATCAGGCGGACACGGATCAGGACGGAGTCGGCGATGTCTGCGATAACTGCCCGGCGGCTTCCAATACGAACCAGGCAAATTCCGATGCCGATTCCGTCGGTGATGCCTGCGATAACTGTCCGACCATCGACAATCCCGATCAGGCCGATGCGGATACGGATAATGTCGGCAATCTCTGTGATAATTGCCCCGATGTTCCCAATACGAATCAGGAAAATTCGGACTCCGATAGCTATGGTGATAATTGCGACAACTGTCCCGCTGTCGGCAACGAAGATCAATTGAATTCCGACAATGACAGTCATGGTGATGTTTGCGACAACTGCCGTTTTATTGATAATGAGGATCAGGCTGATGATGACAGTGACGGCGTGGGTAATGCCTGTGATATCTGCCCCGGTTTCGATGACGCTGTTGACACCGACGAGGACGGGCATCCCGACGGATGCGATAATTGCCCGATGTTATATAATCCTGACCAGTCGCTCGATGCGGACGGAGACGGTGTGGGTGATCCATGCGACAATTGCCCCGACAGCACCAATGCAGACCAGGCCGATGACGATAACGATGGCGCCGGTAATGCCTGCGATAACTGCCCCGGATTTGATGACCGCATTGACACCGATGAAGACGACCATCCCGACGGATGTGATAATTGCCCGATGAATTTCAATCCGGACCAGACGCTGGATTCGGACAGCGACGGAGTCGGCGATCCATGCGACAACTGCCCGAATATCCAAAATCCGGAGCAGGTCAATTCGGATAATGATATCTGGGGCGATGCGTGTGATAATTGCCCGAACGTAGCTAATGATAATCAGTCCGATCTTGATTACGACGGATCGGGCGATGTCTGTGATCCCATATGCTGTGATATAAACGGCGGGGCCGGAGACGCGAATGATAACGGGGCCATTAATCTTTTGGATATAACATTCCTGATCGGCTATCTTTATAAAGGCGGACCGGAGCCGCCCTGTATGAATCAAGCCGATATCAACGGCAATGGCGCCATGAATATTCTCGATGCCACCTATTTGATCAATTATCTTTATAAAGGCGGCCCGGCGCCGGCCTGCCCATAATTCGACAAACTACCATAATTAACGATCAAATATTTTCACTTTCAGATATTTTTTATTGGCGGAATAGCAGACTGCTATTATTTTGACTAAAATTGCTAATAGCCGAATGTCGGAGTTATACTCATGGTTCATCTAATTAAATCATTATTTCTGGTGGGACTGGAATGCCCGCTTCGAATGTGGTTTCAAATTAAAAGACCGGATCTGATACCGGAAACAACATCGGACGAGCGGCACCGGATGGAGGAGGGCATTGAAATCGGGAAACTGGCCTGCGGTCTATATCCGGGCGGACAGCGAATTGAGACGGAAAATGTCAGTTTTGACGAAGCGATCGCTCAGACCGCCGACTTGATGGAGGACGAGAGTATCCCGGCTATATTCGAAGCCAGTTTTCAGTTCGACAATGTTAGAATAAGAGTTGATATTCTTGTCAGAGCAGAAAATAATCAATGGGATATTGTTGAGGTTAAATCATCTACCGGCGTCAAGGAAGAATATTATTATGATGTCGGTTTCCAGTATATGGTGCTCAAATCACTCGGGATCAAGCTCGGCAAAGCCGGATTGATGCATCTCAACCGCGAATATAAATACGATAGCCAAAATTATAAATTAGATGAACTGTTTTCTCTGGAAGATTTGACATCAGAAGTACTGGAACGCGAAGCTGTTCTGGCCCAAAATGTCCGCCTGTTTATTGAAGTCATCGCGGCCGAACAGCCGCCGGAACCGAATATCTCGACTCATTGCCGCGCATGTATTTTCTTCGAGCATTGCCCTTACCACCATGCCGAATATCCGACTCTTTTGCTGCCCAGAATTGGCAAAGATAAATATGAATCGCTACGGCAGATGGGCATTGAAGATATCAGGGATATTCCGGGTGATTTCAAACTGTCGGATAAGCAGAAAATGGTAAAAGATTGCGTTACGGGTGAGTCCGAATATATTGCCCCCGAATTGAGAGAGGAATTAAGCAAATTGGAATATCCGTTGTATTTTCTCGATTTCGAATCTTTCTCCACCGCGTTGCCGCATTTCCCCGGCACCCGGCCCTATGACCAGATTGTCTTTCAATGGTCGTGCCATAAACAGCATCAGGACGGTGCGCTGGAGCATTTTGAATTTCTGAATAATGACGATAATGATCCGCGTGAGGCTTTCATAAAATCATTGATCGAAATGATTGGCGATAAAGGCACCATAATCCATTACGCCCCCTTCGAGAAAACGCGGCTTGGCGAACTGGCGGATTTTTTCCCGCAATACCGCGACCCGTTGTCGCAAATAATTGAACGCCTTTGGGATCTTCTACAATTCCTTTATAGGAATTATTATCATTATAAGATGAAAGGCTCATATTCGATTAAGAAAGTTCTTCCGATTCTGGTTCCGGAATTATCCTATGATGATTTGAAGATTCAAGAAGGGGGGATGGCAGCATTGGGATACATTCATCTTCTCAATCCGGAAACCGAACCGGAGATGAAAGCGGATATTCGGGAATCACTCCTGAAATACTGTGAGCGCGACACTCTGGCGATGGTCGAGATTTTTCGCGTAATTCGGGAAAAGACGGCGTAAAGACCAGAAAATCATTGCAAATCAGGTCAATTTCATCTATACTTGAAAGTAAAGTAATCGGTCGTCTTATCATCGGGATATTTCCGTCCGTATTATTTTTGTGTTTTTAATGGACGGCGCCGAATCAGGCGGTTAACTTTTCATAAAGGCGTCCGAATTAATACAATATGGATATTCTTTTTTTGGGCAAAGGAACCTGCAGGGAATGCATAAATCTTATTTTATAAAATTGCGCCGGACGGCCACCTCAATATTTTTACGGCTCACCCATTTATCGTCAAGAAATAAACTGTCATTTATGAGGATAGAATGTCTATGAACTTGCGATTGTCAGCATTCATGGGACTTTTGCTGCTTCTGATCATAATGCCGGCGGTTTCGGCAAAGGAGTATATTGACCGGGATATTCTGATCAAAGAATCGGAAAGCTGTCTCGACTGCCACGATGACAAGGCGGCTTCTCTGTCAATGTCGACGCATCGCCTGACCGATCCCGGGAATCCCACACCGATAGCGGTCGGATGTATCGGCTGTCATGACGGCTGGAAGAACCATGTCGAGGATCCAGCCCGCGAAAACATCACCAATCCCGGTTCATTAACTTCGTTCGATCAGGCCGAAGTCTGCGGAAGATGTCACCTTAATCCGCACCAGAGTGCTATGTACTCAGGTGATCCGCACAACCGATCCGGCGTCGGCTGTTTATCATGTCATAAAATACATGATAATCATAATCGGTCCCTGGTAAAGGATGATGATGCCAATTACTGCGCCTCCTGCCATACGGCGGTTTTATCCGAGTTCAAGCGGCGCTCGGCCCATCCGTTGGAATCGGGCAATATTCGCTGCACCGATTGCCATTTCCCGGGAGATAATCAGGACAAGCTTTTGGCCGCCGGTGTCGATTGGACCTGCCAGAAGTGCCATTCCGACCTGGCCGGGCCATACATCCATGAACATCCGGTTATTTACGATCATCTGGTCGAAGGCGGCGGGTGCACGGAATGTCATGAGCCGCACGGTTCCGCCAATGACCGGCTTTTGAAACAGGCCGGTAACGGCGTCTGTATGCAGTGTCACGGTGTTCCGCCGTTGCATCTAACCCAGCACAGCGGGCTCGGATCTAAAATGGCTTGTGTCGATTGCCATGCCATGATCCACGGCTCCGACGAAAACAGCAAATTTCTCGATCCCGACCTTGGCGTCAAATTATTCCCGGATTGCTACCAATCCGGCTGCCATGATTCAAACCGGTGAGGAGGTGGACGATGAGAAAGATTTTATTAATCGTATCATGCGCCTTCCTTCTGACTGCCGGAACATCCGTTCTTGCCGATGGCGGCGGACGGGTCACGGTCGGGTATACTTATATCGATGAGGAAGGCAACCAGTCGGTCAACCACGGCACCTTCAATCAGTATGAAGGCGTCGGGCTGTCGCTGGAAAAATTCAACTATCTTTTCGACAGCGGCCTGCGGCTCAAAGCCGATCTGAATAATCTGACCCTGAATAATCGAAATGCGGTTATCGGGCTGGAAAGATCGGGGTTATTCGGGTTCAGGGCCTATAATAACCAATACCGCCGGGTTTACAATTTTGAAGGCGACAGTTTTACCCGCCGCCACAACACGGGCGGGACGGTCTGGTTTTATCCGCACCGTTATATTCGCCTGTTCGGGGGTGGGGAGTATGTCGGCAATTCCGGAAAAATGCTGCCGCTTTTTGACCTGGGAGGCGCGACACCGCCGCAGGATGTCGATTATAAACAGTTTTGCTATAATGCCGGAATCAGGCTCAATCACCGCGGTGGAATGTTTCAGGCCGAGTATCGGGCCGGCGAATATCATGATGATTTCAAAATCGAACGAGATCAGACCCGTTCCCGCATCAACTTGTATGGTCTGATACCGGTTCCGGGATATGAATGGCTGGTGTTATCCGGTCGGTTTTTTCATTTCGAAACCAAGTACGATGACACCGAATTTAAAATCAGTACCAATCAGGTGCGCGGCGGGGCGATGGCGAAATTGTCAGAGAAAGTGCTGCTGAATTACTATTTTATATTCGACCGCACCAGTTCTGACAGCGACATTATTGCCACCGACAATATTGCCCATGCCGTTTACGCCACATATAATTGGATGAATGTCGCCGGTCTTACGGCCGGTTACCAATACGGCATCAATGATGATTATGAAGCCCAGGTGACATCCAATGCCTATTATTTCTATGGCTGGCTCAAGCCCGGCAGATATTTCGAATTACGCGGCGAGCATGGTATGCGTTCCGAAAGTGTCGATGATGGCTCGCGGCTGATAGGGGATGAGGATCGTTCACGCTTCAAATTCTCGGCAAAATACAGCAAGCCGGAGAATGGCTTCATTTCCATAAAATATGAAGGGCGCAATCGCGAAAATGAGCAGCTTGGAACGGAAATAGATTTCACGCGCCTGGCCATCGATGCCGCTCTGATCCGGAAGGATTACGGCAATCTGTCGGCCGGCTATGCCTATTCTATCGGCGACTATGACAACCTCGAAACAGCTTTCGAATTCGCGGATCATATCGTTTACGGTGATATCACTTCGGCGGAGTATCGCGGTTTCGATGCCGGTTTCGGAGTTGTCTATTATCGCAGCCTTCGTGATCTCGATGTGGAGAGTTTTTCGCTGCATTTCAAAGCGGGTTATAACTTTATGGAAGATCATCGCCTTGAAGTCAAATATAATGTTGATAATTTCGATGATTTCCTTGTCCGGGACAATTACTACACTTCGAATATAGTCGAAATAAGTTTAACAAAAATATTATCATTTTAGGGGAGAATTACTATGCGAGTAATCAGTCTAACATTGGGAATCCTGGCCCTGTCGGCCATGCTGTTATTCGGCATCGGCTGCGATCGCGAAGTAATCAACGAGCCGCAAGACGATCAGGTTTCCTATAGCAGTTGCTTCACCTGTCATGGTGAGGACGGCTATATCCTGGCCGCGCAGGGGGAGTGGCTCAATTCGATACATGCCTCCGGCAATAACGTCGATTACACCAACCGCGCGGGAAGGGATTGCGCGCAGTGTCACGACCATCAGGGCTTCCTGGAATTCCTTGCCACGGGATCGGTTTCGGCGCCTTATGAAAATGTCAGTGCCATTCACTGTTTCACCTGTCATGCGCCGCATACCAGGGGCAACCTGACATTGCGTACCGATGATCCCTATGCTCTTGCCAACGGCGTTACATTTGACCATGGCGCGGGGAACCTCTGTGTCAATTGCCATCATGCGCGCTATAATGTCGACGACATTGTTGATTCAACCGAGGTCGAGGAACGCTTCGGGCCGCACCATGGGCCGCAGGGTGATCTTCTTCAGGGTACCGGCGGATATGAATTTGCCGGCAACGCCTACGGCAATACCGGCCACTATAATGTCGACGACAACAATGCCTGTATCGGATGCCATATGGGAAATCCTGAAACTCATGTCGGGTACCGAATTGGCGGACACAGCTTCAATATGGTTGACGAAGAGAGCGGCGCCACGCTGGTGGGTATCTGCCAGGGTTGTCATCCTGATGCCGTGGATTATGATTATGACGACATTCAGACCGATGTGCTAACGCTTCTTGAAGATCTAAAACTGCTCTTATTCGATGCCGGTATTCTTGTTGAAGATGGAACCCCGCCCGACACTATTATCGGCGATGCCATACTTGCGGATAAGGATTTGGCCGGGGCGCTTTACAACTATGTTCTGGTCGAGGAAGACCGCTCCGAAGGCGTTCATAATCCAGCCTATATCGTTGATCTGCTGGAAACATCCATCAATTATATGGAAAGCTTGGCTGGCAAGGTTGCCGTCGGTGATCTCAAGCCACTAACTGCCCATTAATTAGCGAATTAATAAAAAACCCTCCTTTTATGGGAGGGTTTTTTTATGCCATTTTGTCTGTAAAACCAATTCATACATGTACAAAATGGTAAAGTTTTATTTTTGCCGTTTTTTTTATAAAAGTATACCCAATTGGTTGATTATTTTGTATAATAGGTAATGTTAAAATGGACATCATTAATAGAAGGATATTTCAATAATAAGGAGGAGCAATGGTAAAGAAGTTCTTGATTGCATTTGCCATCATCTGTCTTGTAACTGCATTTGCCGTCAACATTTCTGCTCAGGAAAAGGCTGCCGAAGAGACGGCCGCCAAGCATGAATTCATCGGCGCCGACAAGTGTAAAATGTGTCACAAGAAAGATGGTACTCATACCAGCTGGCTTGAAACCAAACATGCCAAAGCCTGGGAAAGTCTTAATGCCGAACAGCAGAAAGATGCCGCCTGTGCCGGCTGTCACTCCACCGGCACCACCGCTGAAGGCGCTCTTCTGACCGGCGTCCAGTGCGAGGCCTGTCATGGTGCGGGAAGCGACTACAAGAAGAAAACCGTTATGGAAAACAGGGAAGAAGCCGTCAAAATGGGGCTGATTGTTCCTGATGAGAAAACCTGTCTGAGTTGCCATAACGATAAGGTTCCCGAACAATTCCGTTCCAAGGAAAAATTTGATTTCGCGAAGATGAAAGCCGCCGGCGTTCACGCTATGGCCGTAAAAGAGGAAGTCAAGAAAACGACGGAATAGAGATCGTTATAAGTAAGAAAAAAAGCGTTCCAATCCGGAACGCTTTTTTTTATTCCCTTGATCTTCTTTGGTTCTATTTGCTTTAAGGTTGCGTGCCGGAATGGCACTCGTAGCAACCCATTTCGGTCCAGGCCTCGTCGATGTCTTCAGGATGCTCGAATCTCAACCCTTCCTGCGAGCCGGAATATTGGGCCCTGTCGCCGCTGCCCTGGGCGATGATAATATGGCAGGCATCACAGTCCCTGACAATCGATGTCAACCCATCGTCACTGATATGCTTGCCCTCATGGCATCGCATACAGCCCTGGCTGTAGAAGTGGCCGATGTTGTTGGGATATTCCTCCCAGCGAACCTTCATGAAGGGAAAGATGTTTTGAGAGAATTGTTCCTGAGCCCCAATGACCGCCTGGTCGATCTTGTCCTTATTCTCGCGGTACACTTCGGGATATTGATGCATATAAAACTCGGTGATGTAATTGGCAATGCCGTGCATGGCGGCTTCATCACTCTCATATTCCCTGGCCATAGCCTCGACCGCCACGCGTTTGATTTCGGGCAGTGAGTGATCTATATGCCCGATTAAAAGGGCCTGGTCGACGGACTCATCGGGGGAATCATAGCCATGACTCGGCCGATTATGGCAGTCCATGCAGTCCAGAACGCGGATCGTGGCCGAATCAATCTCTTCCTGTGTAAGGGGATTTCCGGTGTTCTGAAAAACGGTCACCTTGCCTGTCTTGAGGCTGGTCGCCCGCACCCAGGGGATCTCCTGCCGGCGTTCATCGCGGGCAATATATTCGATCTTGTTGCTGATAAAGGTGTGCCAGTGAATGCCGGAAACCTGGCCGGTTTTGGGGTCACCGCCGCCCGTCTTGACAAGCATATTGACCGGCCAGTGGGTGCTTGTATCATCATACATGTAATGATCGAAAATACGCTGCTGGGATCCGAAGAATTTTCCCGGCCAGTGGCATTGTTCACAGGTTTCGCGGGCCGGGCGAAGGCTCTTGATCGGCGTCGGAATCGGCTTGGGGTAAACATTGGCCATCACGGCATAGACCTGATAAAGCCCGGAGAGTTTCGATTTGGCGAACCAGTCGGCGCCCGGGCCGACATGGCATTCCACACAGGCCACCCGGGCGTGAGCCGAATTCTGATAGGCGGTAAATTCCGGTTTCATAACCTCATGACAGGTTTTCCCACAGAATGTCACCGACTCGGTAAAATGATACGCCTCATAACTTCCGACGGAACCGATGCCCAGGAAAAGAATCGTTCCAAAGAAGAAAATCATGGCCGCGTTGCGGTGCGGCTTCCGGTTAAGGTCAATATACGGCCAGGACGGATAAAACTCCTCGCCGGTCTTGCGGACCTTGCGCCAGCGCCAGAGCATTCCGATCGGAATCAGCAGCAGGCCGGCAATCAAGACCGGCGGCATGACCATATACAGGAAAATGCCCAGATATGGATTTGTCACCTTGGCAAAAACGCCGATAACGTATAGAAAGGTCATCAGAAAGGCCGTGACGAGGGCCATGGCGATTCCGATGCCGCTGATCCAGTTATATGCCAACCGGGGAAATTTGAATCTTCGTATTTTCATTATCATCCTCTATTCTTGAAGCCCGAGTGCCGAACCGGCGGGCCATTTACATATCGATTGTAATCGCTTCCAATATACAAAAAAGAACCATTATCATGATAATAAATTAAAGTATTTTGGTCCTGGGAAAACATTTTCAGGGGAGCAACACTATTTCTCAACGGACTTTATTTTCAAAAATAGCATGACAGCCAGAAACGTAATGATCAGAGTTGCAATTCCGAGCCCGTATCGCCGGAAGTAATATTCATCGATTTTCGCCACGGATGCCTCATAGACTTTTTCCGCCGCCTGCATCCCCGGTGCCGTTGTTTTTGCAACAGCCTCGGCGTCGAAGGAATGAATAATGGTCCTGGTCTTGATTATTGCCTGGCTTACTTCTTTCAATGCGAAGCGCTGGTCGGTCACCATCATGCCCTTCACATCGCCCTCATCGGTTTTTTCCTCGGCTCGGTCATAGGCATCATACAATTCCTGCAGACTGCTGTGCATTTTCTCCGCTGTTGCCAGCGCAATCGTGCCGTCATCGGCCGAATGACAATTGACACAGAGCGAGGAATCAGATGTCCCGACCCAGAAAAGCTGCGGTTCCAGCACCAGATGATTGGAGTGACATCCTTCACATTCCGGGTAACCCATCTCATCAAAGGCCTTCTTATGCGGCGATTTCGAGAATTCTTCCGAGATCAGTGTATGGCACATTCCGCAGACCGCTGAAATCGAGGTCACCCCCGGCGGCGTGGCGCCGTGATTACCATGACAATCATTGCAGGCCGGCGCACCGATATCCTTTTTATCGAGCAGGGCGTGGCCGTGGACCGATTTGGCATAATCATCATACTGATCGGTCGGGATGCCATATCCGGCCATATAGGCGGCGTCGCTATGGCATTTGGCGCAGGTCCCGGGAATATTCAGGGCATAAACTGTCGAAGCCGGCAGTTGCGGGCTGGCGATATCATGAACCGAATGGCATGAAACGCAGTTGGCCGCCTTGATATCGCCTTTTCCCAGAAGCTGCTTGCCATGAACCGAAGTTTTATATTTGTCGAACTGATCCGTGGCCAGCGGGGGATTATGTTTGATCATATAATTGGGATCGCTGTGGCAGGTTGCGCAAAAGGCCGGTATTTCCTTCGGCTTGGGAACCCCGCGATAACCCTTGCCGGCGCGCACATCATCCATATCATCCAGTTCCGGATTGCCGCCGTGACAGTCGGAACATCCCAGCCCGGCCTGGGCATGGATATCCGTCGGAAATAAAGCCGAGG
This sequence comes from candidate division Zixibacteria bacterium HGW-Zixibacteria-1, assembly GCA_002838945.1. Lineage (NCBI taxonomy): Bacteria > Pseudomonadati > Candidatus Zixiibacteriota > candidate division Zixibacteria bacterium HGW-Zixibacteria-1. The sequence goes on along the minus strand of PGXB01000007.1, from coordinate 84,825 downwards.
GGGCGCGTTCATCATCTTCCCAGCCGGAGTGACAGCCGAGGCAGTTATCGGCCAATGAAAGCCCCGGAAAGAAACATACCAGGACCAGCGTGCCGAAAAGCACCAGAGTTCTTTTTATTCTATTAGTCATAAATATCATCCTGCTCACTCCAGAAAATAACCGAGAATTGTCATTACAACGATAAATGTCACGACCGCCCATCCGAAGACAATCATCTTGTGGCTTTTTGTACCCTCCGGTTTGCGCGCTACGAGGAAAGGTGCCACCAGCCAGGCCAGTCCGGCAATCGAAAGGATAATTATTCCGAACAGCTCACCCTCGATAAAAAGGATATGGGCCGGAAGAAGTTTCAGCATCTGAAAGGCGAACATAAAGTACCATTCGGGTCGAATGACGGCCGGAGGCGGCGCAAACGGGTCCGCCTTCGCGCCCAGCGGCCAGTGTACCGGGCCGATACCGTCAGGGAAAAACACCGCCAGCACGGCCAGAATATTGAGCAGAATCAGCCATATCAATAATTCGCGCAGGAGAAAATTAGGGAAGAAGGGCATATATTTTTTTGGGGCCTGATTGTTGATGGCCCATTCCAGCGGCTCCGACATCCCCTGTCGCTGAATGAAAAACAGGTGCAGCGCGATAAAAACCGTGAAAAGGCCCGGCAGAACCGCTACATGAAAACCGAAAAAGCGGCCGATGGTGGCGCCGGTAACATTTTCGCCGCCGCGCATGACCTCCATCAAAAAATCTCCCACGACCGGAAGCGCCCCGGCCATGCCGGTGCCGACCCGGGTCGCGAAAAATGAAAGTTCGTTCCACGGGAGCAGATAACCCGAAAAGCCGAAAGCCATTGACAGCCCCAGCAGGAGAACGCCCGAGACCCAGGTCATTTCTCGCGGCCGACGGTAAGCGTGGGTAAAGAAAACCGAAAACATATGAATAAATGCGGCCAAAATCATCAAATTGGCCGACCATGAATGTATCGACCGAATCAGCCAGCCGAAAGTAACCTCGGAAACGATAAATTTCACCGATTCATAGGCGGAATCGGCGCCGGGGCGATAGTAAAGAAGAAGCAGAATTCCGGTCATGACCTGGACGATAAAGAAAAACAGGGTCATTCCGCCGAAAAAATACCAGATCGATTGTGAATGCGACGGTACCACCTTTTTCGACATGTAATCGACCAGGGTGTTGATCTTAAGTCTTTCATCCACCCAGGAATAGAGCCGCGTTATGAAAGTCTGATTGCCGGCGTTTTGATTACCCATAACTGCTATGCTTTCGAAACGAATATTTCGCCGTTCGCTTCATCGATGTGAACCGCGTACTTTTCCAGCGGGCGCGGCGGCGGGCCGCCGATGTTCCGCCCTTCGAGATCATATTGACCGTTATGACAGGCGCACCAGATAATGCCGAGGTCGGTGCGGTACTGCACGGTGCAGTCCAGGTGGGTACACAGGGCGGAGAAGGCCTTGACTTCCTGATTGGCGGTGACGACTATAATGCCCAGGTCTCGGCCGAATTTGAAAATGCGGGATTTCTTCTCGTCCTGCTTCAATTCAGCGAGCTTAAAAGGAAGCTTTATCTGAGAGACATTAGCCTCGCCCGATGCCGGCGGAATTACATACTTATATACAGGATACAGGACCGACGCCATCAGGGCGCCAATTCCGCCTTTAAGAAGCCATCCCAGAAGATCTCGTTTGCCTTTATCTATATCTGTCATTGAACCCCCTGAATAAGGCGGAAGGTATGTAAAATTCTATAAAAAGTCAAGCATATAATACCCATTTTGTCCTGTATTAATCATTCGCTGGTGCAATGCTCGACAAGCCGGGCGTAAATGAAAAAATACCCGAAAAAATGTCCGGGATGGAGCAATAAGAGCCTGGTAAATACAGAGCCTTAGATGATTTACCACAAAAATATTATGGTATGTTTTTGGAAATATGGCTTCGTGCCGAAATTCCCGCAGCGAAATTTTAACTTCGGTTTAACGATAACCGAATATTTCCGCATAGATGATCAGCAGAATCAGCGACAAACCGACTATCAGCGCCGTAGCACCGAACAACTTGAGAACCTTCAGCATCATCGGTGGTGTCGGCTGACCGGTGCATTTCTTCAGCTTTCGCTCCTTGATCATCACTTCATATTCGCGCGGGCGATCCACCCGGAGTTCTTCGATGGATATGCAGCCGGAAAAAATAACCGGGTCCATGGGGAATTTGTCGGGACGGAAATGCGTGTTGAAGAAGTGGACGGTGAAGATGAAAGCGACCGCCAGAAGCGCCTCGTCCGAATGAATAATGGTCGCCACGTTAATAATCCAGCCCGGCAGAAAGAGCGTGAAAAATTCCGGGAACCAGAGCATGAGACCGGTGGTGCCGATAATCGCCACGCCCCAGAAAACGGCGAAGTAATCGAATTTTTCCCAATAGGTCCAGCGCCCGTAGCGGGGCCGCGGACCGCGGCCGAGGAACCATTTGAAGGTGCCGACCGCATCACGGATATCGTTTCGATTGGGAAGCATCGAATTGACGTCGAAAAGCAGCTGTCGCCATGTTTTTCGCTCGCGTCGTTTCATCCGAACCAAATCATATATATGCCCGAAGAAATATCCGAAGGTTATCACGGCGCAGATACGGTGGATATATCCGGCCGACTCAAAACCGCCCAGCACTTCGGAGATCCACTGGGCCCACGCCAGGTAGGAAAACTTCAAAGTCATGCCGGTGATGGCCAGGCCGAGGAAACTGATAATCACCATAACATGAAGCGTCCGCTGGTACGGCGTGAAGCGCTCGAAAATCAGCCGATCCGATATTTTCTGCTCCAATTTTTTATGCTGTTTCATGGCCTGAAACGAACGCGGCAGCCAGAGTATCGTATGTGTGCCCGCGATTATCAGGGTGCCGACCAGAAGCGTCGACATGAACCAGAAAGTGTAAAAAAGAATCGGATATTTATGTTTGTCGTGATGGGTGGCATGGGTCAGATAGCCCGCGAATTTGCGATGCGAACCGGGGTGACACTTGGCGCAGGTGCCGACAATATTCTGGCGTGAGAGGGATGATTGCGGCTCTTCCGGCGGAAGAATATTATGCGTTCCGTGACAATCATAGCACTGCGCGGCGGCGGCGAATCCCAGTTTTGAGGCCTTGCCGTGGAACGTGTCGAAATATGTTTCGGTGACATCCACATGGCAGCGGCCGCATTGATTGAAAACAGACAGACGAAAATCGGTCATGTCGGTTCGTGAAATCGAATGCGACTCATGACAATCGTAACAACTGGGAAGATCCTTGTCGGTATCGCTTACCAGCGGGGAGTGAATACTGTGCTGGAACTGTTCATATATGCCGTTGTGGCAATTGGCACAGGTTTTGGGAATATTATCTTTATAAACGCTCGAGGCGGAATCGGCGGCCGGCAGGGTATGATGCGCCGTGTGGCAATCGGTACACATTGCCGTAACGATAAGGCCGCTTTCAATCAGGCCCTTCCCGTGAATACTCATTTCGTATGTCTTGAGAACCTGTTTCATCGAGCCGGTATATCGCAGCGCCGCCTGGCCGCCCTCGCGATGGCAGTTGCCGCAGAGTTCCGGCACATTTTTCGGATAGGTGTTCGATTTTGGATCGCGTTTGCCCAGGATACCGTGAGTTCCATGACAATCGACGCATTCCGGCGCCATCGGATCGCCGCGGTCGACCAGTTTCCCGTGAATGCTAGTCATATACGTATCAACGACTTCGGTATGGCAAATCGAGCAATCAACTTTATTGATAGCCGTTTTACAGGGACGGTCATGATCGGGGCTTGCCCCGGTATGACACTGGGCGCAGGTGACGCCTCGATGCATGGAACCATGCGTCTCGAGCGTATCAACATACATCGTTGCCGTGGCGCCGTCGCTGACCCCCGTCAGACCCGGATTGGCATGACATTTCAAACACTGCTTATCGGCCATGCCTTCATCATAAAACACCCGGCGTATCTGGTGCGGGGCGTGGCAGTCGACACAAACCGGAACCTTATTGGGTTCCTTCTCCCACAACTCGCCCCGAATGACTTTCTGATGCACCTGCTCGATGCGGCCATGGCACTTCTGACAGGTTTTAGCGACATTACCCCGGTAGATGCTTGATCTCGGGTCGAGATGGTTAAGAACATTATGTGATGTATGACAATCGGTGCAGACCGCCGATACGGTCAAACCCTGCTTGAACAGGCCCTCGCCGTGAATACTGAAAGAGTAGTGAGTAAGAATGCTGTCCTGGGGGATGTTATAGGTTCGGCTGACCGGCGTCCCTTCCTTGTGACATTCGCCGCAAATAAAGGGAATATTGAATTTGGTGACTTTTGAATCCGGCGAATCGGTTGGGACAATGTCGTGGGCCCCATGGCAGGTCCAGCATTTGGGGGCCAGTTCCCCGCCCGAAGCGGCCACCTGTCCGTGCAGACTGGCCTTGTATATTTCGGCAATATCGTCGTGGCACATGCCGCAATCGACCGGCTGCAGATTTTCCTCATGCGGAAATTCGGCGTCGCTGAGATCGGCATGACAGTCGATACAGTCCATATCGCCGTGAATCGACTTCTTGAACTTGTTCAGATTGATCGTCAGCGAGATTTCACGGCCGTTCCTCATCCTGGTCAGGTCGGAATCTTCATGGCACATCATGCAGTCGTCAACCGACTGCGACCATACGGCGGAAGCAGGGAAAAACAGCATTGCCGCCGTAATCAGCGCCAAAATGACTTTCGGGAAAATCCTGTTCAATGTATTTATAACCATAAACCCTGACTAATTTACTTATTTAAAGAATATTTGACAGAGTTGTCAAGCATCCTTTTTGACGTCCGTTTTTGCAGGTTCAACTTTCCCCATATATTTCTTGAAATCAGGGTCATCCGGGTGCTCTTCTTCATAAAGATCGACCGGCATCTTGCCGTTAATCCAGGCCGGGTTCATGGGATACACCTTCGGGCTGAATATGGTGGAATAGAAATGCCATATCAAAATGGCCAGGGTCGCCAGCCAGGCCTCGTAGTAGTGAATAACCAGGATCACATCGAGGAACCCCTTGGGGAACCACTGAACCGCAAAATTATCGAACCAGAGAAAGAAGCCGCTGAAAATCATCACCACCGAGCCCCATACCAGCGCCCAGTATTCCGCCTTCTCGACATAACTGAAGCGTCCGAATTTGGGATGGTTTTTTTTGATTCCCAGGTTATGCAGGTTCATATCGACAAAGTCGGTGAAATCCCTTTTGATCGGGAAGATATCTCTCAGGAAGCTCCGCCCCCGGGCGCGAGTCAGGTAAACGACATGCCATATTACCGTTATTATAAACAGGACGGCGGCGGTTCTGTGAATGACTCCGCGCAGCGGGAAGCCGCCTTCATGGCCGAAAAGCATGACCGCCCACCAGGCGTCGGAATATCGCAGGGCAAACCCGGTCATTACAAGCGTGAGAAAGGTAACCATCAGGAATGTATGTTGCCAGACTTCATTCATAGTCATTCTTCTGATCATCTCGCGGTTGAGAGCCCTCCGGATCTGTTTGCGCAAATCAATCAGCCAGTGAAGCGCCATCAGACCCACTATTATTACTATCGCGATAATATAAATATTGCGAACAATGTTCGCGACCGGTGTCTGAGTGATTCCGGGCGTCCCGTGAATCGGCGTCTGGGCCATGGCCGCCGATATCCCGGGATGGCAGTTTCCGCAGGTCGCTTGAAGATTGTCGGGAAAAATCGATGATGTCTTGTCGGTATGCGGAAGAATTCTGTGGGCGCCATGACAGGAAGCGCAATTGGCCACCGACAGATCGCCCGCCATACTCTTCAAACCATGATAACTGTCAATATAGGTCTGCAATCGTCCGGAAGGAATTCCATATTTTTCATTGAGCCTGGCCGATTCATGGCAGGGCGAGCAGGTGGCCTCGGCCACACGCACCGGATTAACTCTTGAGCGGGGATCGGTATGTGATATAATGCCGTGTTCGCCGTGGCAGTCGGTGCATACCGGCGAATCGGTTTCACCGCGCCGAACCAGTTTGCCGTGAATGCCTTCCCAGTAGTCTTTTTCGATATTACGGTGACACTTGCCGCAGGTCTTCGGAATATTAAAGTGGTTAATCGATGATTCCGCATCGCCCGGTCCCAGGATACGGTGCGCCGTGCCGCCGGTTGAATGGCAGTCATTACAGGTGGCGGCCACATAAATCCCGCCCATCGTGGCCTTTCCATGAACACTGCTGGTATAAACCTCAACCGCTTTGCCGTACAAAATCTCATGCTTGTTGGTCAGATCGAGGTCCTCGTGGCATTTACCGCAGGTTTCCGGCAGATGGATGGGATTGACCTTGGACTGCTTCTCGCTGGATGGGAGAATATAATGATGGCCATGGCAATCGGCACAACTCGGTATATCTTCGCCGAACTCGACGCTGAGACGACCGTGCTCCACATAAGTCTTAACTTCATAATCATGGCAAACCCCGCAAATTACTTTTGCCACCTTGTCATCATGGGGCAGCTCGATGATTGAAGCGTGGCAGTCAACACATTCCATGTCCCCATGAATTGACATAGCCAGGGCGCTGTCATAGGGAGCCGAAGCATCTTTATCGATTCCGTCATGACATTCCAGGCAATTCGCTTTTCCAAGCTCGCTGGCGCCTGCCTGGGCCATGGGTGGGATTAAAAAAATGAATGATAAAACGGCGATAATGGCGAGTATGAATATCTTCTTTGTCATCTTTAGCTTAACCTGTAATTCTTTATAATCATTTAAGTTACTTCATAATAAATTAATATTTTGTTCGTGTACCCCTGTTTCCCGAGCAAAATACTAAATAGACACAAAATTTGCAAGTGAAAAAATTCACATCTTTCAATTAATTGCCGCCACCCTTACGGCTTATAACTTGACCTTAGTCAGGAAGTGATTATATTATTCATAAATGGAAGATTCTCTGTTCAAAATATGCTGAAAAACATTACTTATTTGTCAATATTTACCATCCTGCTGATATTTTGGGGCGTTTCTTCATACGCCGCCGCTACCGAAAACTATACTTTTAATCAGGTTGATGATCCGATGATCCTGAAGTATCGCTTTATACCTCAGGAAAAAGTCGCCAATCCCATTGTGGAATACTGGATTCCCATACAAATCGATCCTGACGGAAAAATCGGGCTTTGCATCCTCGGCAATAATTGGCGGCAGCCCGATTCCGTTTCACTGGTTCTGTTTTGCACCGGTCCGGTTGGGGCCAAGGCAGTGCGCCAGGTCAATCTGAACACATTTTTAATTTCCAATACCATGGTTTACGATTTCGATGATGACGGAATTGATGAGGTTGCCCTCAATTATGGTCGTCATGACAGCCTCTTTATGGAAATTCTTCATTTTCATGATGAGTGGAAGTACAAGAGATTCATTGGTACCGGAGGCGACCGTGACCACAACGGCTATTGGGATGGAGGCTCCTATTTTCCGGGACGATGCGACGTAAATGGCGACGGCTTCCAGGAGATTTTCGTGGCCATCGATACCGGCTATGACCTCTATCCGCGCAAGGTAATCTGTCTGGATTGGCACAACGACAAAATCCTCTGGGAATATGAATATGCCGGAATTATCAATCAATTCAACTCCTATTTTGACGTCATCGGTCCCGATGGCAAGCGTCTTTTGATTTTTGGGATTAACTCCAAGGGCAATGCGGCGGTTATGAGGGATATGGATGATCGTCATTCATGTGTTATTGCGTTGGATGGGAACGGAGTGGAAAAGTGGAAAGTTGTAACAGGGGAGACCTTTACTTCCGGCAAGCCGGTCATAATAGACTATGATGGTGATAGCACCGGTGAAATTCTGGTTCCCTATTATCCCGGGGCGACCGCTCATCATGATAAATATCCCAATGCCCCGGAAACCGGCTTTTATATTCTGAGCCTTTCCGGAGAACTTCTTCAGATTTTTGATCCCGGAAAAGAGCGAGAGGTAAGACTGCTTACCTGTTTTGATTACAATTACGACGGTGTTGACGAGATTTTCGCTTCATTCAAAGATAATTCTCTGGTTATATATGATCAGAAACTGAATCCGCTTAAAATATGTCATGCCTATGCGGACCTGGAAGTCTGGGATTGTTTTGATTTTCTCGGTATCGGCGAAAATCAACTGCTATTAAGAACGGCAGATAAGAAACTTACACTGACCGATCTTGCCTTTAATCCTCTTGCTCAACTCGACCAGTTGGACGACGTTAACTATATGTACTACTGGGTGTCGCGCCCGGCCCAGCATTTACTGAAACAGAGAATGATACTGAATAGGAATAACGGTCTGGAAAACGCCGTTCTTTCCTTCGCTCATACTCCCTGGCATACCGTTTTCTCCAGAAAGCCGCTCCTGGCCTTTCTGGCCGCCTTTGTTCCCTTGAGCCTGATTATTGCCATTATCTGGTTTATCATGGCCAAATTCCGGCAAAAAAATAAAATCATTTCCAGCCAGCGCGACCGACTCGATGAAGCCTTGCAGGAACTGAAAAGAACCCAGGAGAAACTGATCGCCGTCGAGAAATACCGGCAGGCCAAAGACATCGCTGGTGGCGTGGCCCACGAAATCCATAATGCCCTCAGCCCGGCTCTTAATTCATTGGACAAGCTGGAACGTCTTCTTGAAGCCGGCCGGATCGATGATCCGGAAAGGGTGGCGCGCCTCATTGATTTGACCGGCCGGGCCATAAACCGGGCCAACAGCATGACTCAACTGGTCAACCGTTATTCCCGCCTTGATCTGGAGAAACGTGACGACCATGTCAATCTTAAATCCGTCGTGGGCAGTGTTATCGAGGAACATGAGACTATTATTCAGAAATTGGGTGTCGAAATAAAGACCGTTGTTGCCGACGATATTAACCTTCCGTGTTTCGAACCGCATGTTTATTCGTTGATTAATAATCTATTTGTTAATGCCCTTGATGTCATGGGTGATGTCGAAAAACGGCTGATTGCCATTACTGCCGGTCGAAGCAGCGGCCATATCCGGATCGAAATCGAGGACAGCGGAAGCGGTATTCCCGAGGAAAATCTCGACAGGGTTTTTGACGCCTTTTTCAGCACCAAGCCGAGCTCGGGCACGGGCCTGGGGCTGGCGATTGTCAAGAAAGTTGTCGATTTATATAATGGTACCATTGAGGTCCATTCTTCACTGGACAAAGGAACAAAATTCATTATATTAATGCCGTCTGGTTAATTCAATACTCTGGTCAAATTGGAGGGGTTAATGGAAAAACAAGGGCGGATTCTTATTGTCGATGATGACAGCCTGGTGCGGGAATCATTGTACGAGACTTTCATTGATGAATTCGAGGTTCTGACCGCCGCATCAGGGGCCGAAGCTTTGACACTGGTAAAAAACGACGCCGAACTCGATGCCGTTGTTCTTGATATCAAAATGGCCGGGATGGATGGCCTTGAGACCGCCTCGGCGATCAGTAAGATAAATTCAAGACTTCCGATTATTCTTTATACCGGTTATCCCGGAGATTTCTCGGAAAGCAGGATAGACCGGCAGTATCATCCTTTTGACTATGTCGCCAAAAGCGATCAGCCGGTGCGTTTATATCGGGCGGTCAAAAATGCCGTCGGCTTCCATCAGCTCGAGAAGAAAAGCGCCGAACTGGTGGCGATGGCGCGGACGGAGTACGGCATGGTCGGCAAATCGGACGTAATGAGGTCCGTCTATCGGACCATCGAGAAAATCGCTCCGACCGAAAGTAAAGTCATGATCATCGGTCCCACCGGAAGCGGCAAGGAATTGGTCGCCAGAGCTATTCACCGAAGAAGTGCCCGCTCTCATAAAAGACTGGGAATCCTTAACTGCAACCATAAACAGCCCGATCTTGTCGAATCGCAATTATTCGGACATCTGAAGGGTTCCTTTACCGGGGCCATTGATGATCGGATCGGCATGTTTGAATATGCTGATGGCGGGACGCTGTTCCTCGATGAAATCTCCGATCTTGACCAGACGTCCCAGATGAAGTTGTTAAGGGTGCTCGAAACCGGCGAATGTCAGAAGCTGGGATCGCCCGGCATAGAGAAAGCCGACGTCCGGGTGATCTGTGCCACCAACAGGAATCTCGAGGAAATGGTTGCGGCCGGCGATTTTCGTGAGGACCTTTATTATCGACTTAAAATGGTCACCATTGTTCTGCCGGCTCTCAAGGAGCGACGCGAAGATATTCCTGATCTGATAGATCATGTGGTTGAATATTATTCTATGCATAATGAAGATGGTTTTAAAATATTCGAACCCGCTGCAATTGACCTGTTGGTCGAATATGGCTGGCCCGGCAATGTCCGTGAATTGATTCATACTGTCAGGGCGGTCATGGATCTCTCGGCTTCTTATTATGTAACCCGGGACGATGTCGAGCGGCAATTGTCATTTCCCGGTTATGGCGATAATGGAAGCATGAGTTACTCCGATCAGCTGAAAGAAATGAAGAAGCTGATTATCATAAAGGCGCTGGCCCAATCCAATTATAATATTAGTGCCGCGGCAAGGCTGCTTTCACTGGATAAGTCCAATTTGCATAAGATGATCAAGGAACTTGAAATATCGCTTGGTTGATCTGACACCGCCATCAGGACGGTAATTTGGTGAAAATAACCACATCATCATTTTGTTTTTCATTAAACTCTATTAATTAGCTATCCTGCAATCACTTAACTGTTTGAATTAATTTTCCCTTCCGGCATGCAATCTGTATGCAATAATAAGCGGAAGATTGAAACCATGGAATATTCTTGATTTGACACCGGGGAAAATGGTCGATTCATGCCAGGATTAAAAAATTTTGTGATTACCTTTCGAAGTCGCTGTTTCCACCGCCAGCATTATAAATCAGGGGGGAATTGACTCTTGGCTCGTCCTTAAGGAGGGGCCTTTTCAGCCGACGGTGTCGTGCTCTCACCGCCGGCTTTTTTTTGCCCCAAATTTTGCGGTATTAAAGTGCCAGACTTTTTTCGAAAGTAACAGCTCCCAAAACAGTGTCAACAAAGAAATAATGCTCTTTTCGAAAGGGAGCGTAGAAAAGGCTGATTTCATCCGGTTTAAGACTGCCGTCAAATTTACCGGCGCCTTCAGCACGCTTAATATATTCTCTATACAATATAACCTCGGCCATGGCCAGGGCGTTTTCAAGACTTAGAGTCACATCGGCGAAGTTCTTGCCCTGTCTTTCCAGCTGCATCAGTTCCAGCTTCGGCATTGCCGAGGAAATACGTTTGGCCAGACGGAACATGGCTTCGAAATTGGGGATTTTGAAGGCCGGAATTGCCAATGTGTCCGAGGCATAAATCCCCCCAAAGAATTTTCGCATCCTTTGAGCGTCACTTTTATTCAGCTTCAGCGCCCAGAAAGGAAACATTCGATCCTGCGCCTCACCGGAGCCGATATAACATATTTTTTTCAGACCCTGCTGTCTTTTGCCGGGTGTGATCAGCTGGCCGCAATTATCGCAGATATATATATGCGATTGCCGGTCGGGAAGGTCCACACCGCAATTGAGGCAGCGATGAAACTCCACCGATAACCGACCGAACTCCATATTTCCGGGGGGGAGATTCCTTAGTTGATCGTGATCGATCTCTTTATCGATTTGGCTGATAACTTTGCCGGTGACGCCGTCCGAGATAAACCGGCCGCCCTCACGACCGCTGTTCGTATCCAGGATGTAATATGGGAAATATATAATCGATCCGCTGGGATGAAACAGCTCGGTCCGGTTTTTTCCGAATTGTGGCTGGGCCACCGAGGCAATCGCCGCGATGGAACGATCCAGATCATTTTTCACCATATGCCAGCTTTTTAGAAGCGGAAGGCTTGAAAAGCCTTCTTCGAGTTTCTCTACCGAATATGGCAATATTTTGGAATATTGTGATCTGATACCGATCGATGGGGGGATATAGTCGATCGATGGTCCGGCCGCTTGTGTGACCGAATAGGGCGTCAGCCTGATGTCGGTCATTTTCTGTTCATACGTTTTTATGTTTTCATAATCGTATTCATCCGAGGTCACCCGCTCGATAGTCTCATTGCGCACTTTCAGAACCACCGCATCTATTTTCCAGTAAGGATAATAGACCGCGATGGCCGTCAGGCCGGCGCCGCTGAGTGGTCCGGCATGCTGCTTCAGGTATCGGTCAAGGTGGAACCTGACCTCCCGCAGCGGCTTCTCACTTCGGATAAAATATGCCGGAGGCGTCTCCGGCATATTGATTCTTAGATTCGAACCGCAGTGGCAGCAGTTCAATACGAAAAAATCGGACTGTATTTCCAATCCGCCGCCGCAGCCGGGGCAGGTGACACCGATATAAAAGCCGTCTTTACTGCTGATCGGGTCCTTCATTGACCTTCTTTCCGCAATTATCGCAGAATTTCGAACCGTGAATCAGTTCCGCCGAGCAGTGCGGGCATTTTAGTCTGGCGTCGAGCTTATATCCGCAAAACATGCAGAAATTCGCTTCCGACGGCAGTTCGTGGCTGCATGAGGGACATATATTTTGAGCCACCATGGTATAGCCGCAGCGATAGCAGTAGCGCGACTGTTCCGGCGTGTCGGCATGGCACTTGGGGCAGGTGACGGTCGGTATCGACTCCCGCTTGAGATCCTTCTGCTCGGGATTGAACACATTTGTCAACACGCCGGGCATCATCATCCCGATTCCGGCGGCTACCCCCGCCCCGGCGCCGGACCCGGCCGGTCCGCCGGCGGTGCCCATGCCTCGGGCCATTTCAAATTTAAGGAATTTATCGAGATCGCCGACCGCCTCGAGTCCGGAACGCTGATCGATCATCTGTGATACTTCTTCCGGAGGAGTGATCGACGATATATAAAAGTCGGTCAGTTCCAGACCGTATTTCTCAAATTCGTTCCTGACGATTTCCTTGAACTGGTCGGCCATTTCGGTATATATCGCCGGTAGTTCCAGGACCGTGTCCAGTTTCTCGCCCAGCAGGTCGTTAAGGCGGGCCGTGATAACATCGCGCAAATAGCCCTGAATGTCATCGGTGGTATATTTGGCCTGCCGGCCCACAATCGTGTTCAAAAACAGGGTTGGCTGGACGATTTTCATGGTAAAAGCGCCGTGGCCGCGAAGCCTGACCAGACCCAGCTTGCTGTCTCTGAAGGTGACAGGATGTGTCGTTCCCCACTTTAAGTTTGTGAATGTCTTCAGGTTAACAAAATAAACCTCGGCTCTGAAAGGTGAATTGAAGCCGAAAGGAAAGGCCAGAAGCCGGGTTAGAATCGGGATATTCAGGGTCGACAAGGTATGCCGGCCGACTGAAAATGAGTCGCAGGCGTGGCCGTCTTTGAAAAACAGGGCCATCTGGCTGTCCCGTACAATTAACTGGGCGCCAAGCTTAAAATCCGCTGAACCTTCCTGAGGAATGCGATAAATCATCTCCTCGCCGGTTGGATCAAGCCATTCAATTACTTCAATTAAAAGTGACATGATTAATCCTTAATAGAGATTTTTATGCTTTTATAAGGATTTTCGACAATTGGCATAACTTCCTTGACTTTATGGGCAGATTTTATATAAAATTATTTGATTTTATATTGAATTTGTCTATTATTAATTATCTGGTAAAGATACAGGGATGGAAGAAACGGCTTAATTTTTAGGCCTTTTTCGAGTTATCAATCGTACATGGCAGTAATCGAATAGCGGAAGCGGGGCGTCGAATTACAAAACGCCTCCGGACAATTGAAATAGTCAATGCAAAAAAGGTTGGTTATGTCTGACCATATTTCATGTTTCAGATGCATGTTTATTATAACAGCGGTCATAATATTGCTTTGTTCGTCGGCATTTGGACAAAAATGGGGGAAAGTCACCGATGAAGAATTTCAACAGGGTCCTCCCGAGGATTATCCCGAGGCCAATGCCGTAATATTGTTCGATATCGGCCGTATGGAAGTCTCGGTGGAACGGGTTGAATTGCACCGCTATGTTCGAATCAAGATTCTTACCAGGGCGGGTATCGAGGAAGCGGGTGATATCGGGTTCAGTTATGACGAGAAAGACAGGATCAGGAACCTGCAGGCACAGACCATCACGCCCGACGGGAAAAAAATCAAGGTCGATAAGGATGAGTTTTTTACCAAGACTCTGGGCGGACATAAATATACTACTTTTGCCTTCCCCGCGCTCGACAGCGGCTGCATCATCGAGTACAAATATATCAACACGAACGAGAGGCTGCATCGCCTCGATGCTTGGTACTTCCAGAGTGATTTATATACTCTTTACTCCGAATTTTCATTGATCCTCAATCCCGGATTCGTTTACTCATCGGCCACCGTCCAGATTCCGCCGGAAAAACGCGAACCGGAAACGGAGTACCTTCCGAACCCGGATGATATGTATGGCCGCCGCAATCAGAAATTCACCTGGAAACTGACCGATCTTCCGCCCGTCAACGACGAACCTTATATGAGCTTTCGCGACAATTACCTGGCCTCTATTTATAATCAACTCGTCTCCTATGAAACGGCGCACTCGAAATGGGACTATATTAAAGGCTGGCCCGATATCGGAGAAAAATTTCAATTCTCCATCGAGGAATATATTGATAAGAGAAAAGATATCGAAAAACTTGCCGACAGCCTGACCGCCGGGCTGACCGATCCCCTTGAAAAGGCCAAAACCATATATAATTATGTCATCAGGGAAATCAAGACTCAGGATGATGATAAAGGTTATTATTTTTCTAATGACAAATTATCGGTCATGCTTGGCAACAAATGCGGAACGGGTGATGAGAAAAATATTCTCCTGACCCAGATGCTGAAATCGGCCGGACTCTCGGCCTGGCCGGTCCTGATCGGAACCCGCGACAAAACTGTCTTTAATCCCAAACTGTATCAGGCGCAGCAGTTCAATCGAATCATCACCTTCGTGGATATAAAGCCCACTTTTTATTATCTTGATGCCACCTCCGGCTACTGCCCCTTCGGGATTTTGCCGCCGGAATCGCGCGCCATGGGCGGATTGCTCCTTGACGGCAGGAAATCGGAATTGGTTAAGATCGTGGTTGACGATACCAAAGCTTACCGGAAAGATATGACTTATATGACGGTCGACGCCGACGGTGCCGTGAAATGTTCCACCTCGGTGCAGTTCTGCGGTTATTTTGCATCCAGCTACGGCGAGCGATGGGATGAGAAACAACCGGATGAATTTGTGAAGGATTATCTTCTGGATAGGCTGGATGCCGCTTATGACATGGACTCGCCTAACTACAAACAGGACAGCCTCGGCATACTGCAGATTGATATCACTTATTCATTGAATGATTATGTGAGGCGCCTGGATAACAATATGGTCCTTAAGCCGGTGCAGTATTATTTCCGCGAAAATCCCTTCAAAAGCGAAAAAAGATTCTTTCCGGTGGATTTCAACTTTCCTTTCGTGTATCAAAACATCGTTCAGATTGCCTTCGACAATAATTATGTCACTCAGACGCTGCCGGAGCCGATTCAGCTTGAAATACCGGGAGCGTCATATACTCGAAACTGCATGTCTGACGGCGAGCATATAATAATAAACAGTCAGTTGTCGGTCGATAAACCCTTTTTCCCACAGCAACTGTATCCCAGATTGCGGGAATTTTTTATCCAGGCGACATCCGCCGTCGAAGATGAAGTCGTCGTAAGTATTGCCTCTGAATAGGCGGCCGTGTATGGTTAAATACCTGGCCGCATTTTTCCTCATAATAATTCCTTATATCCTGAATGGTGTTGAGATATCTGATATAACCGTCGGCGCCGACGCTTATTATAATTACAAAATCTGGGAATGCGAAATAAAAGGCGACAACGCCGAATTACGCGCCAAAATCAGCGTGACTATATTGAATTCCCGCGGCATGGATTATAACAGTGTCGTTGGGCATGAAAGTGCGTTCGAGAAAATAAAACGGCTGAAAGTCAGATTGATAGATGCCGGCGGCAATGTTATTGTCGAAGATGATAAAAAGGATATGAAAAAAGCCTGCGGTTTTGGAGATAGTTTCCAGATCTACAGCGAAGTTTGCACCTATTATAAGGAATATGCATTTCCCGGTTATCCCTTCACACTGGAATATGAATATGACACCGATATCAAATCGCTGTTTCTCTGGCGCGGTCAAAAATTCCAGCATTATATTCCGGTAAAAGAAGCCTCATACCGGCTGATATGCCCGGCCGATTTCGCTTTCAAATATAAATGCTATGGTGTTGACATCGAACCGTCCATTGAGAATGAAGGCGATAAGGTAATTTATTCCTGGAAGGCGGAAAATATACGCGCCCTTGAGGAAATCGATTTTGCGCCCTATGGCGGTCCTGATGGCGGGCGAATTTCATTTATCGCCGAAAAATTTAAGCTTGGCGGCGCCCAATTTGACGCGCAAAGCTGGAAAAATGTGGGGAATTGGTATTCGCAACTTTCGGAGCCATGCCTGATGAAGGAAACGGTTGCGCTTTCATGGACGCCGCCTGAAACCAATGATAAAATTTCGACGGCCAGGGCGATTTATGATGAACTTCGAGACAATACCCGTTATGTCTCGGTTTCGATCGGCGTCGGCGGCTGGAAACCATACGAAGCTTCGCTGACCCAGGCCCGCGGCTACGGCGATTGCAAGGATTTATCGACCCTGCTTATATCACGACTTCGGCTGGCCGATATCCCGGCCTATCCGGTGCTGGCCCTGACCAGGGGCGAAGGTCTGACGGATCTCGATTTCCCCGACTTTAATTTCAATCATATTTTTGTTGTCTCAGTTATCGATGATGACACGCTGTGGATGGATCCTACCTGCACCTTCTGTCCCTTCGGTGATTTGCCCTATGGCGATGAGAACATCAATGTTGTTATAGCCACCGATACCGGCGGCGTAATTGCGGCCACTCCTGCAGCCGATCCGGAAGAGAATCAAGTTATCAAGGAGAGCCGGGTGTTTATCGGCGCCGCCGGCGCCATGAAGGTCAACACTCAAATTAAATATTATGGCAATTATGCCCAGACGCGAAAAGATAAGATCCGAATGCTTGATAATGATGAGACCAAAAATTATCTCACCGATTTGCTTCCGGGAGGGGAGAGGCGCTACAAACTTCATAACTACACCATCATGAATCTCGGCGGGGTCGAGCAGCCGCTGGAAATCGGCCTTGACGCGGTCGGCAAAAAGAAGGTCGATGAGTTGAACAATGTCATTTACCTGAGTCCCAATATTCTCGAAACCCTGGGCAGTTCCGAGACTCTTGATCTGGATGGCCGCGATATAGCGGTGGACTGGGGCTACCCCTATATATTTCGGGAAAATATCGTAATAACCTGGGACACGCTGCTTGAGCTCGATTCGATTTATATCCCGCCCGACGACAGTGTCGAATTTGCACTGGGGAAATCCTCATGCCGAATCCAAAATGCGTTGGATACGATCAAAGTGAGTTTAAGCAGTGTCTTCACCGATTATATCCTGCCGGTCGAGCAGTTCGAGAATTTTGAAAATTACCGCAGCCGCAAGAAAGAAATGCTGTCAAGCTATATTAAATTGTACAAAAAGGTCAATTGATAGGGCGTGCAGGAATCTATTTCTGCCAGAATGACGGCCGCAGGGCCAGAAGAATCGTAAATATTTCCAGTCTTCCCAACAGCATGCATATAATCAGCACCCATTTGCCGGGCACCGGTATCCAGGCGTAGGTTTGAGTCGAGCCGACACCGTTAAGGCCGGGACCGATATTCCCCATGGTGGCCGCAACCGTTGCAATCGATGTCACCAGATCGGGAATGAATAAGGTCATGACCAGCGAGCAGGCCACAAAAATAACGATGAATAAGATAAAGAAGGCCCCGATATTTATCACCCGTTGTTCATCCATACTGATGCCGCCTATTTTCAGCGGCGCTACTAAATGAGGTTTGATCATTTTTTTCAATTCGCGCCAGCCGACCTTGAGGACTACCATTATCCGGACCATTTTCATACCGCCGCCGGTCGAGCCCGCGCAGCCACCCCAGAACATCAGAAACAGTAGGGCGAAACGGCAGAAATCGGGCCACAGATCGAAATCCGCCGTACCATAGCCGGTTGTAGTAACGATGGAAACAACTTGAAAGGCCGATTGGCGTACCGATCCGTAAACCGTGGCCACTTTGGCCTCCTCGGATGCCACATGCCGCCCGAAATGTTCAAATGTGCGAGGCTGATGCTGAAAATGTTCGGCCGCTTTTTCGGTCGGCTTGATACCGGCCCAGTAAAGAATACCGGTGAAGACAACAATAGTTATCAGGATGGTCGATGTATAAAAAACGAATTCCTTATTTGTTTTCAAATCGGAAAAATTGCCGCGCAGGACCCGGTAGTGAATCAGGAAATTGACTCCGGCCAGAAACATGAAAATAGTAATTACCCAGTCAATATAATTGCTGTTATAATAGCCGATCGACGCGTTCCTGGTGGAAAAACCGCCTGTGGCCATGGTTCCGAAGGTATGGCACAGCGCGTCGAACAGATCCATGCCGCCAAACATCAGCAGTCCCGTCTCTATCGCCGATAGCAGGGCATATACCCCCCACAGTATCGCGGCTGTCTGCGCCAGACGCGGTTGAATCCGCTCGGCTGTCGGGCCGGGAACCTCGCCCCTGAACATATGGTACCCGGAGACTCCCATGGCCGGGAAAATGGCGATGGCCAGCGTGATAATACCCATGCCGCCCAGCCAGTGGGTCAGTGACCGCCAGAACAGCAGACCCTTCGGAACGATTTCGATATCGTTCAGGATGGTTGCCCCGGTGGTCGTGAAACCGCTGCAAATCTCGAAGTAGGCATCGGTGAAACAACGGATCATCAGGCCGAACGTGCAGTCGCCCGAGCCCGAAATGAAATATACAAAGAACGGTATTGCCCCCCAGAATGCCAGAGTCACCCAGCCCAGCGTGACAATGGCAAAGCCTTCCTTGATTCCCTCGAGTTCTTTATCGGACCTGAATACTGTCGCGAGCGTAAAACCGGCCAGCGCCGAAAGAATGATGGATATGACAAAACCGATCTTTTCGGGATCATGGAACAGGTGTGAAATACTCTCGGGAAAATCGTAGTAAAATGAAATCGCCAGCGGCACCAGCAGGATTCCGGCCATGACAATCATTAACTTGCCGATAACATAGAAGACCGTTTTCTTATTCATCTTTTACCTGGACGCTATCGGGATTTAAATAATTTCTTGGCCCGCGAAACATCTTTTGAATATGTAATAAGAATCATCTGATCGCCCGGCTCGATGATGGTGTTGCCATCAGGAATGATCATTTCATCGCCGCGCAGGATTGTCCCGATGATCGAACCTTTCTGAATTTTGCTGCGAACGTGCTGAAGCGGCCTGCCGGTGATGGGGCTTCCTTCACCCGCCGTGATTCGAATGGCCTCGATGTCGAGATCCCTGATTCTCGTCAGCCGCCCGATCTCTCCGCGATTGATGGCTTCCAAAATCTCGCGGGCGATGGCCAGCCTCGGCTGGATGACGTGATCGATACCGATCGATGTAAAGAGCCGGTCGTGCTGACCCTCGGCAGAAACGGCGATCACCTCGCGGGCGCCTTCCGCCTTGGCCAGAAGCGCCGACATAATATTATAATCCGTCTCCCGCGCCACTCCGATAAAGAATTTGGCATTCCGGACATAGACTTCATTGAGTATGGCCGAGTCGGTGCATTCACCGTGAATTATCTCGACATTGTTCAATATATCGGCGGCGTGCCGGGCATGATCCGCATTAGGATCGACCAGCACCACCTTGGGGACAAATTTCTGAAGAGCGTCCGCCAGCAGAATGGCGGTAAGGCTGTCGCCGCTGATAATGACATTGTCCACATCCTTTCTGGTTCTGTTGAACAGGCCGAGATAGGTATCAAGTGACGACCGCGGAAAAATCCCGAAAATGTCATCACCGGGATTGACGACATAATCGCCGTCGGGAATCACCGCTTTACCCTCGCGAACGATGGCGATAAAAAGCATGGGGTGATCATGGGTATCCTGGCGGATTTCACGGAGTTTTTTGTGGGCAATCGACATCTCTTCAGTGACCGTATAGCCCCGCATCAAGACATTCCCGTGCTGGAAATTGGCCGCATCGGTGGCGCCGGGCGTCTCGACAAATTGCGTTATGGAATCAACCAGAACACTCTCGGGATCGATCACCAGGGTCACGCCCATTTCGCTGATATCGATGCCGGCATCCTCGCTGCGGAACTCATTGCTGCGGATCCGCGCGATACGGGTCGGGACTTTATACTGCCGGGCGATGGCGCAGACCAGAATATTGAGTTCGTCGATGGGCGTTACGGCCAATATCATGTCGGCCCCCTTGATACCGGCGTCTTCCAGAAGCCGGGGAGAACTGCCGCTGCCGCAAATTATCTTTATATCCAGCCGTTCGGTGATATCCTGACAGGCTTTCGAGTCAACCTCTATCAGCGAGATATCGTGATGGCCCTGCACAAGATGCTCCGCCAGACTATAACCGACGACCCCGCCTCCGACTATAATAATTTTCATTTATCAGATTCCCCAGCCATACTCCGGTTTACCTCCGATCAATTCCCATTAATATTCATCGCCACCCTGATTGTCAACAAGTATTAATCTCCCTCGTATTACGATTTTCGCGAAAAAAAGAGTTGCCAAAATGACAATTTACATCATTCTTAAACATTGAAGTGATTAATATCAAAACAATTAAAATATATCTGATTCCCGTTTTGATATATCTGGCCTTTACGGCCATATATGTGGGCATATCCGAGAAACGGAACAACCAGTATTTCTTCCTGCCGGTCTGGGATGTTAAACATTATCTGGATATTTCCGAGACCGGCTATGATGTGCACCCTTGCACTCCCGGCGTTGACGGCCGGGCCGGGGACATATGCGGCAATTCGGGATGGTATCCGATGTGGCCGCTGGTGGTGAAGTTGTTCCGGCCCATGCTCGGGGGCTCCTCGAAATATACGTTCATCGGGCTGACCTTTGCTTTTGTCTTTATTTCTTTTGTTCTCCTGTTCCATTTCATGCTTCGTCACTATGGTCTGAAAGCAGCCATAATCACGCTTACGGCGCTGGCCTGCGGGCCGGCTTCATTTTACCTGCTGACCGGCTTCCCCTATGCGCTATTTATGCTTCTGTTCATGGTTTATTTGATAATGCTGTACCGGCCCGAGGGAATAACCAGAAGCATTGTTCTCTTCCTGACAGCCATGGCCCTGTCGCTGACATACCCCACCGGCATCCTGATTGCCGTGATTCCGTTGGTCTGGTATCTGGCCGAACATAAGAAATCCGGCGGTTCCGAAAAACCAATTTCTAAGTGGGCGTCTCTTTTCGGAAATTTGATTCCTTTTGGATTAGGCCTGCTTCTGCTCTGGACCTATTTTTATTTCAAGTTTGATGATTTCTTCCTGCAGCTGCATTTTCAGGCCAAGTATGACCGAACCTGGGCCTTTCCCTTCTGGATAATGCTGAAAAACCTGTTCAAGGAACCGATCTTTGGCCCGGAAAACCTGGCTATAATCTGGTATGGGCTGATTTTTCTGCTTTTTATGCCGTTCCGGCTGAAGAAAGAACTCTGGATAACCGCCCTTGTTCTTTACCTTTTTTCGCTGACAACCGGCACGACGATGTCGATTTACCGGCACTACCTGATCATATTTCCGGCCTATATGATTATTGCGGCTTCCGCAAAACCGCTCTGGCTTAAAGCGGGTTATATCGTCCTGGGCCTGATTATATCATTAAACGTGCTCTTTCCGCTTTTTATGGCCTACCGATTGATTTAATCCCGGTCTTCCATATGAGTTGAAAACCTGAACATTTTACCTTATCTTGGTATAACCTATAAATATGTAAATTACATAGAGGTTGTTGATATGCTGAAAAAGTTGATAGTGTATATATTTGTTCTTGTCATACTGTCGGCCTCGTCCGGCAGCGCCCAGAATACCAGGAGAATCATCCGAATGGGCTACTTCGAAGGCGGGCAGTATTATTCTCACAAGGTTCTCAATAACGCGATTAAAGCCGAGCTGGAGCAAATGGCCGGCGACAGCCTGGATATTGTCTTCGAGCCGCAGGGCTATCGGAGCGCCGAGTGGAAGCGCGATATCTGCCGCTCCTATGGCCGCGATTACACCCGGATGAAGGACATCGATATCGTGATCGCCGCCGGACCGTGGGTGGTGGAAGATTTACTCGAGGCCGGCTACATAGGGGCCATTGTCGGTATCAGCCAGTTTGACCCTCTGGATCAGGGGCTGATTGACGCTTTTGGCCGGCCGATCGCGGAAAATTTGACCGTAAATTATCACCCCGGCAAAATCGAGTCGGATATCGAAACCATTCAGAAATTATTCTCGCCGAGAAGAATCGGCTGTCTTTATTTCCCGTCGGCCGATGAGTCCGCCGCCGTGAAATCGAGACTGGCCCTGGCCGCCGACCGTTTCAATGCCCGTATTGTCTCGGCCGAGGATTATTCGCCCGAAGGCCTGTTCAGCTTTTTTCTTTCCTTCGCCAATATTCAGGATCAATGCGATGCTCTCTATCTCCCGCCCATGTGGGGAATGGAGCTGGAACAGATGCAGCAGTTTCTCAGCGAAACCATAATGGCTCGCGTGCCGACCTTCACGTCGGAAGGTTACCTGCTTCTTGAAAAAGGCGCCACCGCCGCCAACTGCGTCCGGCCCGATCTGCCGCTGGCCCGGTTTACCGCCTATAAAATTATGCAGATTATCCATGGCGCCGTCCCGGCTTCGCTTCCGACCGTCATCAATGAGGCCCCCGCCATGTGCCTTAACCTTGAATCCGCCCGAAAACTCAATATTAATTTCGATCGCAGCAATATCAATAATGCCAGAACCATTCCGGCCCTGCCCGGTGAAGAGGCGCCGAAATACACCCTGGCTGCAGCCATCGACCAGGCGCTGCGTGAGAATGTTTCGATGCTGGGAAACAAGGCTCTCTATCAAAAAGCGATAGCCGCGGCCGGAAAAGCCTATTCGGCGTTCTATCCCGATATCAGGCTGAATCTGGAAGCTGCTGCATCTGATAATGAAAGCTCGGCGGCCGTTTACAACGATATCCTGAACCGCGAGTTCTCAGCCGATATCATCCTCGATCAGAAATTATTCTCATACGCGGCCGTCAAGGCGGTCCATATTGCTCAAAAAAATCTGCAAATAGAGGAAGCCAACCTCAGGCAGGCCGAACTCGATCTCAAATATGCCATCACTACAGCTTATATATCGGTCCTCGAAAACGGGGAAAAGGTTCGGGCGATTGAAGATAAAATCGACCGGCTCCGCCAGTACTGGGAAATGACCCTGACCAACGCCCGGATCGGTCATGCCGATACTCTCGACATCTTAATCCTGCAGGAGCGCTTGGTTTCCGCAAAGATGCTCTTGCATGATGCAAATTCGGAATTGCGTGTATCCCGCGTGGTCCTTAATGTTCTCTTAAATCGGCCCGGCGATGAAATCGTCGTTCTCGATGACACCGATTTCGCGCCGGAAATCATGGTTGCCATGGCCCGCAAATTCGATAATTATACCGCAAATATTGAGAAACAGAAAAAGTTCGAGGATTACCTGGTCCGGACTGGCATCAACAATTCGACTGAGATGCAGGTGGCCGCATTGTCGATCGAAATTCAACGCGATTTGATCGCAAAAAGCAGCCGAAGGTACTTACCGGAACTCACCTTGCGCGGGAAATATTCGTACAGTGATGAATATGAACCTGAATACGGCCGCAACAACGATTCCTGGACCATCGGCGGATACCTGACTATACCGCTTTTGTCCGGTTCCCAATGGAAACACAACCAAGCCTCACTCAAAGCGGGGATGGATGAGCGGCTCTACAAGAAAGACATGATCCGATTCGAACGCATGGAGACGATCGTGGCCGCGGTCGAGAAACTGCTGGCACAGGTATCGACGCTTCCGATGAGTTACTTCACCAAAAATCTTGCCTCGGACAATCTCACAGCAAGTTATAAAAAATTCAAAGCGGGGCAACTCACGACCCTTGACCTGCTGGCGGTCGAGAAGTATGCCTCGTCGAATGAACTCAGCCTCGTGGAGCGTAAGTACAATTTCTTTATCTCGTATGCTGGAATGCTTAATGCCTCCGGGGTCGGCTATCTTATTCACAACTCAGCCGAAGAGACCGAATTCTATAAAAATCTTGAAAGCTACCTGGAATAAAAACCGTTGGTCGGTTAACCCGGCCGACGGTCAGGAATTTTACCAGTCGGTTTTGATATTTATGAAAAGTGTCTTGCTGTCGCGCCAGATGAAGAAAACCACTTCAGCCGGACGCTCGGTATCGACCTTTTCCAGAGCCACCCGCGCGTCCTCAACCGAATCGGTCTTGACGCCATCGATTGACTGAATTATGTCGCCCGGAAAGATTCCGCCGACCGCGCCCCAGCTTCCCGGTTCGATCTCCTTTATGACCACACCCTTGAAATCTCGGTCGAGATTGAAAATATTGTAATCGGCAAATACCATATCACGGATTTTCATCTCGAAATTATTGTCTTCATACTCGGGCGCCTCCGCCGGTGATATCGGCGCCGGGGCCAGAGTGACGGTCAATCCCAGAGTGTCAAGACCATTCTCGGCCCGTCTAAGGATCGTCATGGCGACCGATGCCCCCGCCCCCAGTTCGGATATTTTCTTTTGGAAGACCGGAAGATTCTCCTCCTTGTTGACCTCGACCGGGTGTCCTTCGAGTTCGAAAATGATATCACCGGTCAGCATTCCCGCCGAATCGGCCGGAGAATCCTTGACGACTTCATTCACGATTATACCGCCCTTGGTGCCGACGTTCCAGAATTCAGCGATATCCGGTGTTAAAGCCTGAAGATATATGCCCAGCCAGCCGCGGTCGATTTTTCCAAGTTTGGGAGGATCCTTAATCAATTTGTTCAGCCGGTCCGCTTCAACAACCCCCAGCAGCGGTACAAAATCCTCCATATTGGAGAATGATTCCATCATACGCGAAGCATCGAAACCGGACAGAGCCGGATTTTCAAGATCGCCCAGAATCCCCACCGGTGCCCCGGAAGTGTCATATAAAATCGATGTAATTTCAAGTTCGTTGAATCCTGCCGTCAAAATAAACTGCTCCGGCTCGTTAATGTTGGCCGAAACCAATCCGATATCGGCGCCCAATTGCGGCGAAACATATTCGGGAAGCAATGTGTACAGGGCCAGCCACTCACCGACCCTGAAGCTTTTTCTGTCCTTGAACTTTACGGACGGGAATTTTTTCTTGTCTTCCGAAATAATCCGGCAAAAGCCGATTTTGGTGAAACGATCAATCCCGATAAACTCGGCCGGGTATTTGGTTCCGTCCATCATGACCACTTCAATGCTCTTGGGATTGGCGCTGACCTGCATGCCCGACATGATCGAGAAGGGATCATCGCTGTCGATCGGGGTACCGTCAAACATCACCAATCCATCCGAGCCGACAATACTGCCGATGCCGCGATTTTTTGCCTCGGTCGTCTGTGTCCCGAAGGAAACCTCGATAACCAGGTTGACCGCCACCGTATATTGGGACGCCTCGCCGTAAATTTTATCAAAATTAAAATTCTGCGCCGACAGCGTGCCGAACGACAGAAGTACAATCATCAATGAAACTATCAACCTCACCTTATTGCTCCTTTATTTATTTTCTTCCGCCGTTTTATGATTATTTACCTTTATAAGCACAAACTTAGTACTTCCGGAACGCTTTACCGTTAACAGAACTTTTTCAAGACCGGCTACAATCACTTCGTTATATGTTTTGAAGAACTTCTCAAACGTTAGTGTCGGCTGTTCATTAAGACCCTGAATAATATCGCCGCGCAGAAGCCCCGCATCGGCGGCGGCGCCGACGCGCTTGACCCCGGAGACAAAGACGCCGAGAGTATCCTCAAGCAGATTTTCGACCGCCATCTGTTTGGTAATTCCCTTCACCGTGAATCCCCACTCCTTACATTCCAGGTCCTCGCCGAGAATTTCACCCAGTTCATGTGTCTCGACATTGACATATATGGTCTTGTCTTTGCGCAAAATGGTCATCTCGATATTGCTGCCGATCGGATGATCGGCGACTTTTTTATAGAAGGCCGGAAGTTCCTCGGCGAATCTCGCCGAGACCGGCTGCTGATCCATTTTAAGAATAATATCACCGGCCCTCAGTCCGGCCTCTTCGGCGGGTGATTTGGAGTCGATCGACGAGACCAAGACCCCTTCATTAATCTCCGTCCCGAACCATGATTCCAGATTCTGAAGTTCCTGGCACTGCACGCCGATCCAGCTTCTGGTCACCTTTCCCTTTTCCAGGATATTTTTGATGACTTCTTTGACGATGTTAATCGGAATCGAAAACCCGATGTTGTTGGCGAACAGGGTCGCCCGGGAATTGATGCCGACAATCTTCCCGTTCAAATCAACCAGCGGTCCGCCCGAATTTCCCGGATTTATAGCCGCATCGGTCTGGATCCAGTTGTTGTAAATGCCGGTCTTCTCGCCTGAGGGAAGCCGCGTTTCTCCCGGAAAATAGCGGTCGGTGGTGGAAATGACACCACATGATACCGAGCGCGCCAGGGCCAGGGGGGAACCCATGGCCAGGACATATTGTCCCACCTGAAGCTGGTCGGAATCGCCGAATTCAACAACCTGAATACTCCCGGAGTACTCCGAAAGGTCAAGTTTAATTACGGCAATATCTGTCAATGGATCGCCGCCGATCAATTCGGCCTTGACCTGCTCTTTATCGGGCATGGTGCAAATAATCCGTTCGGCTTTGCCGGCGACATGGTAGTTGGTGACGACATAGCCGTCTTTGTGAAAAATGACCCCGGAACCGACCACCGATTGCTTTCTCATTTTGCCGGTTCTGAAATCGGTTATGACCGGTTGTATATGCACAAGCGCGGGAAGAACCTTATCTCGCGCCATAAATATTTCTTTTTGTAATGGCGAAACTTCGGCCAGGCCGACTTTGAACGTTAATGCCAAAAGCACCAAAAACAGGAAAGATTTTCTCATCAGTTACCTCGACAATTGTTTATACGACCTGCTGACGACAGTCGCGAATAATATATCATATGACAATAAAAAACTTTTAACTCCATTTCAAGCTATTATTTAACACTTTATCGGTATTAAAGTTCGAAAAAAAAGCCATCCCCGGTTGGGATGGCTCTTCAAAACTCCTAAAAGAATCAATCCGCCCATCGGAACTCCACCGATCCGACACCGACATTGACTTCAAGCTCCAGGCCGATATCCGATGATTCATAATCGTCAGATTCATAAAAACCTTTGTCAACTTCGAACTGCTCCAGTTCATCGAAATCCATCGATGACAGGAAACTGTCGTCGGCCTCGATGCTGAAGGGAACTCCGCGCGGTATATAGATGACGGTTGAGGCCAACCCGAGAGATATTTTTGCTCTGGATCTCATGGTATATTTACCCGAAAAGTCGATCTCGAATTTACCTGCTCCGCCATCAAGGTACAGCCGCCTGAAATTGAGGTTTCCGAGGTTGGATATTTCGAATTTACCCGCTCCGGCATCAAAATTGACCTTGTCGGCTATGTCCGGGTTTGGTTTGCTGAAGTCCAGTTTGCCGTCGGCCGCGCCCAGGTCGAAATCGAGATAGGTAATTGGAATCCCACCCAGGTCAAAGTCCGCCTCGCAGGCGCTGATATCAATCTCCATTTCGGCCGGGTAGCGATTGGATAAGATGATGTCCCACATATTATCTTTAGTGTCGAATTCCTTTTTCCAGCTTAGATCGGAACCGAAATCGATATAGCCGGTCCCGCCCTCCTTTTCATAATCGGCAAAAACTCTTAACCTCCGAGCACTGTATTCCACATCCGCTTTGAATATCTCTTCCATGTCGGCCGGCTTGATGCTGAACCTGCCCGCGCCCAAATCGGCATGAATTACGACCTTCTCGATATCATCTTTCGGGAAAATAAAGCTCTCTTTTTCCAGCACCCCCGCCGATAGTGCGCCGGATATTATCAGGATAACTGATATTACGGCAATGCTTATTCTTACAAACATAGCGACTCCTGACTATCAAAATTCAGGTTATTTTTATTTGTCCGGGCTCAATGGCGGCGGCGTCGGTGGCGGCGGTTTGACGCCGTCAATTCTGATTTCAATATCGATGGAAGCTTTACACTCTCTGCGACCATAACGGGTCAGGAAGACGGCGCCGACGCCGGCTGTCACCGCTATGGACCATATAATTATCGAAAGCACCATGAATAGAATGGCGAAGCCTTCTCCGACGCCTCCTGGTTTAATATAAAAGAGTGACATCAAAATCCAGAATACTTCCAGAAGCGTAATACCGAGAAGAACCTGCCACACTTGCGATTTGGAGATACCGCCGATGTATTTCGACATTTTTTCGCCCACTAACTGGCTGAACCCGATTACTCCGAGAATTGCCGCCAGCGTCACTAAAATCGGCATTGCTATCAGGGCCACCGGTATGCCGATAATAGTCAGTACCAAAAGGCCCATAACCGGGGTATAGGCAACCCAGATTAGCAGACCGGCAAAAAATGACTTGAAGAAACTTTTCTGAAGACAGACTTTTACGCGGTCGACAGGCCGCGAAAAAATGGCTATGGCCAGCAGGCACAGGATTAAGAGAACAAAATATATGATAGTATTGGCAATCAGGGCGACATAAGAATTTTCGGAAAATGACTTGCCCTTGAAAATGTCTTCAATATCGGGCGGCATTTGAAAGAAATCCTGCTCCAGCCGGTCACCCAAAATAATCCCGCCGCGCATTTTGACAATTTCCGGAGCCCGGGCATTGCCGGTTATCTGGCCGGTTGAGGTCACCGTAATCTTTTGATACGAAAAGACATCGCCGATAACTTTCCCTCTCACCGTCACGGCTCCCATGGCTATAATCGGGCCGCGAACCTTTTCGTCGGTGTCGATCAAAACCGACCCGAATTTGAGCCCCTTCATGCTCTTTGCTTTTTCCATCTTTTTGGCGATTTCCTCGAGCTGCTTTTCGTCGAGAGCGGGCGGAACAGGCGGAGCCGGGCGCTTTTTGCCAAAGACTGTCTTGGTCCCGGTCTTATCAAATTCCTCGGTTATAAACTTGTCCTGCGTAAAATCATATTCCCATTCATTACCGGCACTGTCGATTGCATAGGCGCCGTCGGGAGAAACATGTATTTCCGTGAAAACAGTGTCACCTTTCTGACCAGCCAGCCGGCGGGTCTCAGCTTCCAGGAGCAGCCTTTCTTCATCGGCAGCGGCTTTCTCATCCTTCATCTCACGGATAGCAGATGAGTCTTTAAGCGGGGTCTTTTCATTATCGGAAGGAGCTGCCGCAAATATATAAAAAGGCAGTATCAGGGCAATCACGATAATCGCCCCTGATATTTTCCAGAATGTCTTAAACGACCCTGTCATCGACGACTCCTAATATTCCGTAACGGTAATATCGCCGGATTCCGTTATCAACGTAATCTGCGGCCCGCCGCTCCCAAAACTGCCCGTCAGTTTGTTTTGCGTTACCGACTCAATCGAAACGGGCAGCTTGGTTATAATCTGTCCACTGCTTGTTTCTATACGCACTTTTCCCGAAGTCGTTTCGGGAAGGCTGAAAATAATTGAGCCCGTGGTGGTTGAAACGTAAAAATCCTTGTCCGAAAACAGTTCTGTCTTTATTTCAACATCGCCGGTGTGTGTTTGAATACTGATCGTGCCTTCTTCCTGCCCGACGGTGACTTTTCCTGATGTGGAACGAAGCTGCAGGTCGCCGTTTAGATATGCGATATCCACGGCCCCTGATGTTTGCGAGATTGTCACCGGCCCTGAAATATATAAGCCTTTCTTTATTCCCGAGGTCGAATGTATATCAACTGCGCCGGTAATCGATGTAAAATCAATATTTGATCCGCCGGTCGTTATATCGGCCCGCCCGGTTATACTGGTCAGGGTGACATCACCGGTCATCATATTCAGAACCAAATCGCCGTAAATATCCTGAAGCGTCATCTTATCCGATACGCCCGTAGCGGTTACATCACCTGATACTCCCGATATCGCAATTGTCCCCGATGAATTATCCACGCTTAACTTGCACCTTTGCGGCACCGTTATATCAAAATCGACCGAGCCGAATGAATCCTCGCCGCTTCCAAAAAGCTTGCTCCAGAATGACTCCGACCGGCTCTTGAGTTTAAGGAAGTTTGTCTTGATGGAAATTTTGCCCCGGTCCTGCGTCACCTTGATTTCAATGTGCTCGGCCACCTCTTCCGCTTCGTCCTGCTCCGCCGCCCGGACATGCTTGATAGCATTAATTGTTATGGTTTCAACCGGCGCCCCGGTTATTTTGATATCCCCGGCCGAATTATTAATGATTAACTCCGGTTTTTCGGGAACCTCAACTATTTTCTGATATTCAAAACTGAAAGTCTTGCCGGCGGCGTCAATACCAAAAAACAGGACTAATCCCAGCAAATATGGCAGAATTCTCTTCATATCGGTCACTCTTAAAATGCTAAAAAGGCCGCAATTTCTTCTTCAATAATTCCCTTGCCCGGAAAATTCGGGCCTTGACCGTTCCAATCGGTATATTCAATGCCTCGGCAATCTCTTCATAAGATTTATTGTCTTTATGACGGTAAACGATAACCATTCGATATTTTTCCGGCAGGGAGTCAATGGCGTCGTTGATAGAGATTTTTCGTTCACGTTCAAGAAGGTCCCGTTCGGGATTATAGGAATCATCGGGAACTTCCATCTCGATCGTACCGTCCGCCGTTTCGGTCGGTGCGTCAAGCGAAAGAGTCCGGATTTTTTGCTTTCTCAAGTGATCGATCGCGCAGTTGGCGCCTATACGATAAAGCCATGTGGAAAACTTGTACTCGGCGCGATAGGTCGCCAGTGATGAAAATGCTTTCATAAACGTCTCCTGTACCAAATCGGCCGCGGTTTCCTTATCCCGGACAATCTTGAAAACAATATGAAAAATGGCCGACTGATGCCGGGTCATCAGTTGCTTGTAAGCGCTTTGGTCCCCCCCCAGGGCGCTCTCGATCAATATCTTATCGTCTGCCGCCAATTAAACCCTTTGGTACAATTTACGTTTACCGGTATTATGCGGTTTCAACATAACCTTTGGATTATAAGAAATAGCCCGTCATTAAACAATTAAAATATTTAGACTTCCGGCCTCTTTCACATCCAGGTTTTGCCGCGAAAATCGTAGTTTTCTACAAGCGACCCAAACCGCCCCGACCTTTAAAGTAGGATATTATTGTTGTTTTCAGGCTGCCCCAATGTATCTTGAAAACAGGACCATACGATAAAACCAGTGAGGAATGAGGCTATGCCTTGGAACGCCCGGAATAAAAAAAACGGCCCCGCCGGCACTTTGAGTGCCGGAGCCAGAATATCTCATTACGAAATTATCCGAAAAATCGGCGCCACCGCTTTGGGCACGGTTTATCTGGCCGAAGATACCTGGAATAAGCAAAAAGTCACGCTTAAACTGCTGTTTGATGACGACCGAGCCGAAAAGGAAATCCGCGATATTATGATCAAGGGCGCCGAGAGGGCCCATGAAATAAAGCATCCTAATCTGCTGGAGGTTTTTGAAGTCGGCCGCCTTGAAGGCCGGGATTACATTGTCATGGAATACGCCGAAGGGTTGACCCTGAGGCAGATGATGCAAAGCGGCCGTCTTTCGATCGACGGCGCCGTCGAAATATCGCGACAACTCTGTGCCGGAATTAAGGCACTTCATGACAACCGGATGCTGGCACAGCTCATGATTCCCGAGCAGGTCGTCGTCACCCGCGAAAAACAGGTCAAATTCATTAATTTCAGCATGATCGACACCTCGATTACCGCCGCCGGCGATATCGATTCGCTGCCGTTCGATATTGTCTCGTTCATGTCACCCGAGCAGGTAAGTTTCAGAGATATCGACGAACGCTCGAATATCTTCTCGCTCGGGATTCTCATTTACACCATGACCGCCCGCCGTCAGCCCTTCATAGGCGACAGCGGCAAGAGCGTTGCCGAAGTGATAAAATCGATCACTCCGCAGCCGCCGCTCACTTTCAACCCCGAAATCCCGGAACGACTGAACCGGATTATCATGAAAATGCTCGACAAAAATCCGGTGCATCGTTACCAGAGTGTCGATGAAATCATCAACGAACTAAGCTATTTCAAGGTCGCTCCCGATTATGATACTTACGACAGAAAGAAACCGAAGGACTCGTGGAACTGGGTGGTCCTGATCGCCTTTATTATTCTGCTGTTGATTTCATTCTGGGATTATATCATGGAACTGATCAAGGGCAAATAGAGAGTCAGCGCCGCGCTTTATATATCACGACATTTTCATCCTGAAAAACAACCGGGAAAGACGGCCGGGCATTGGGAAAATATTTTTTTTCCACCGGGCCGTAGAAAATATAATCCACTTCATCGGGCGCAAGATTCATCCGGTATGTCTTCGTGATATTATTGTACCGCTCCTGCCATGACAAACCAAGATGCGCCACATGACCGATATACCCGAGATACACCGGGCGCTCCTGCATAACCAGCGCCAGATCGTTGTTTTCGGCCGTCACCGCCATAAAACAGTCGGTATCACCGGTATTATCTGCGATCCATGCCATCGCCTTGTCCAGCCGGATATCATGCCGGGGGTAATATCCGCCCTTGGCCGGATCATACTTGGCCCGGGCCGCTGATACAAATCCGACAAACAGCACCGCCGTTATCAGGTAAGCCAGGATCTCCGCTCTCGGCAGCCGCGGCTGCCCCGCGGCGACAATCATCGCCCCGCAGAAATAGGCCATGAAAATCGGAAAGAAGGGATTGTAATGAATAAACGATCCGAATAACAGCGCCACCGCCAGCAGTATGGTCATGTCGCGATGCTTGTAAAAGACCGAAAGGACAATGAACGGCGCGGCATGTTTGATAATCTCGATCGGATCGAAATAAAAACCTTCGGTGATGACAAAATAGAAGGGTCTTTCGGTCACCGCCGATGAGACAATCAGCGAGGCCGCCAATGTTCCGAGTATGGAAGAAACCAGGATGAAAATGTCTTCGCGCTTCCGGTTGAGGATTGCCATGACCGCCAGAAACGGCACCACCATGAGCATCGAGTAGCCGTTAATAAGCGCCGCGCCGAAAATCGCAAAAAGACGGACGGGCAGTCTTTTGCAAAATATGGCCGCCGCCAGAAGGATAATAAACGGCGCATGGGTGAACCCGCGGGCGATAAGATCCACGCCCAGCGAATTCAGATCAACCGCGAAAACCGATGACGCAAACAGGATAATCAGCGGCAGGCCGTATCGGTTTGGAAATAGGCTCCTGAAAAGCAACCAGAAAAGGATGACATAAAGCAAATTGAGAATGCGGATGGTGTTATACGGATTGATAATTTTTGCCAATAATGCCGCCGGATAATATTGAATAAACGGCTGGGTTAGTTTGACGCCGGCAAAAGCCGGATTTTGCGGCGGCATTTTATCGGTCAGCGAGTTGATAATGGCGCCGTAGTACAAAAAATCGACATCGGCCGGGGCATTGTATATGAAGCGTTTCTCGGCCGGCTGCCAGGTCCCGATCAGGAACTGCCCGATTATATAGATTATCAGGAGCGCGGCGAAGATGGCTGAATTCAAATTCGGTTTTTTCATAGATACCGAAATTAAATCCACAACGGCCTTGAAATCAAGAACATAATAAACTCCTCAACCCCGCCCATAGATTTCTTCTCAAGTCCCCTATCGAGAGGGGGCTTCAGGGGTGTGCAAGCCATGCTTGAGGGAAAACACACCCCGCCCTTCGGGCACCCCTCTCAAGAGGGGAGAAGGTTCCTGGCGGCTTTCTTATTTTCGCGGCATCCTCAAACATTATTAATTGCCTGGCATTAATGTTCTGTCAGATCTTGTCAAAGATCCTGAATTCTTGAAGAGACCTAGATTTATCGAGCTTGCGATCTGACAGTTATAGTCAACAAAAATGCCATAACATTTTCCCCTTGCCAACTCATATATATCTCGTATCTTTTCTGTATCTGTTGGGCAAGATATATTGCCGATTGGGGCAGGCTGAACCACCTGCTGATTTGGCGGTATAATAAATCGAATGAGAGACTTTATTATGATAAGAGTGCCGGCAGCGATTCTGGGCCTGATTATTCTGTTGCTGCCCGTGATATCGATTGCAAACGTGTGCGGGGATGTTGATGATTCCGGCGCCGTCAATATTCTGGATGCCAGCTATCTTATCTGTTATCTCTACAAATACGGCCCGGCCCCGGACTGTGGCGAGAAGCCGCCGACGGCATGAGCCGATGTCAATAACTCCGGCAGTATTAATCTGTTGGATATCACCTATCTTATTAATTACCTTTACAGGGGAGGCTCGGCGCCATGCCCCAACACCCTCTCGATTATGTGGCAGCATAGTTCTATCGGGCAATATATTCTGCATAATACCGCTGCCGGCCTTAAATCCCGGCTTGACAGCCTGGGCAAGGCGCATGACCTGCTTATACGCATGTGGGATTACCGGACCAATACCGCGCCCTGGGAGACATGGGCCGGGTGGCGGACCGATGATTTCGACAGCTCCAATCATGTTTGCGGCTGGATGCATCCCCAGCACGATATTTATAACTATTCGATCAACAACATGTACATTCATCACCTGACCCGATTCTGGGAAGGCATCTCCATGACCAAAGACAGTATCAAGGGCGGATTCCTGCTGGTCGATACCGTTGTCGATACCATCCCGAACCCCGACACATTGATCGATATCACCGATTTCGACATGCTCTGGTTCAAATACGGGCCGCTGATTTATGTCGAGATGTCCGATGACAGTCTGGCCTCGTATCGCAATCAGGCTTTCCGGTGGCGCGATTCGGCGGCTCTTTACAGCGATATTGATTTTATTTATATCATGGAAACGCCGGTCAAATATGACGGAAGATATGGTGTCGTTATGGATTCGGTGGATAAACACAATTGCATGGCCTGGAACGCTTTCTGGCTCGACACCCTTCAGGATTTGGACAATTATCCCAATTTTCATACCTGGTCCTTCTATGATGCCACGGTCCAGAAGATTTACGGCGACCCCAGGTACGCCTGTATCAGGGCCGAATATGAAGGGGATGATGTCCACCCCAACATGGCCGCCGCCATCTTACTCCAGAATCTGATCGTCACCGACTGGCTCCCCGCCATTTTGAATAATAAGAAATCGAGTCTAAGGTAGGTCGGTGTTACGAGCGCCTGAGCGCAGGCGAATAAGCGAGCAACCCGACATTCCTTCTGCGATATTCCCCGACAAAATTACATACAAATTGAAGTTTTGACCCCATAAAACCGGCCGGAAATTTCCTTGTAACTCGAATTCCTCATTTTGCTTACAAGGAATTGGCTTTGTTTTTGCGTTTTTAAAATAAATAAAAACCTATTCCCCGGAGAAAAATGGTTCGCCCCCAATAAGGTATAATTGTGGGCGACCGGGTGGCATTCCCAAACTTGTTTGGGGATGTGTTTTTAAAAGCCCCGCCCCAAATAAATTTGGCGCGGCTGGCGTGGCCCGGAGCTCCGCTCCGGGTTTCTTAAACCATGTTTCTTTGCAAAATCACCATCACCTTGATGTTAATTCCGTCCGCAGGGGGTATTATAGAGGGGTGTGAATAGAATTATGGCTATGGGTGCGTCAAAAATGTGGATTGTGGATACTCTGTTTGGTGCGAACGGAAACCCGCCGCGGCGGTATGCCCGCCAAATAACGGTAGGGACAGGACACCGGCCGGGGTGCCCCACAGCTTGCTGTGGGTTCGATTGCAATGGCAATAATCTGGCCAAAGCGGGAATCAATCGGGTTTTTAAAAAGGCAGAGACGCTTTATTGGTCTTCGGTGCATTTCAGGCTCGGCCCGGCTACTGTTTTGTAAGATACAAACCCACAGCAAGCTGTGGGGCACCAATACCGCCAAGGCGGGTGGAAATGATATCTTAGGGGCGGCGACCCACCGCGCGCAGATTGCAAATAAAAAAAGGCAGGCGCGGCGCCTGCCTTAGAGTTTGCTCCGTAATATGAATGTCAGCCCTTGTACGTCTCGGTCAACTCGAGGTTTTGCGCCGGATCATACACCTTGAATTCCTGCGTCGGGATGATCGTGTCGCGGACGATGTTAATTTTGAGACTATGCATTTTCATGATTTTCCCGATGCGGTTGGCGCCGTTGCCGACCAGCGTCTCGGCCATCATCGGATTAACCACCAGGTCGAATTTCTTGAAGCGGCCGTCGATTTTGGCGCGGTTGAACCAGCGCTCGATTTTGACGGCGACCGTGTCGCGCGAGGTGATGCGCCCGAAACCATGACAGTGCGGGCACGGTTCGGAGAACTGATGGGTCAGCGAAGGGCGGATGCGCTCGCGGGTCATCTCGACCAGTCCGAATTCGTTGACGGGGAGAATCGACCTTTTGGCGCGGTCGTTTTTGAAGGCATTCCGGAACTCATCGCTGAGCCGCTGGCGGTTGCCGCGGTTGGTCATGTCGATGAAGTCGCAGACGATCAGGCCGCCGATATCGCGCAGGCGGATCTGGCGGGAGATCTCTTTGACCGCTTCGAGGTTGGTCCGCAGGATGGTCGTCTCCTGGTCACCTTTGCCGACAAAGCGGCCGGTGTTGACGTCGATTGTCATGAGGGCTTCGGTCTGGTCGATGACAAGGTAGGATCCTTTTTTGATCCAGACTTTACGCTCGAGCATTTTTTCAATTTCGGGCTCCAGCTTGTACAGGTCGAATAACTGGGTGTCGCCCTTGTACATTTCGACGCGGTCTTTCAAGTGCGGCATGACATGACGCATGTAGGACATGATCGTCCGGTACTCGCGGCGGTCATCGACCAGCAGGCGGGTGACATCATCAGTGAAAATATCCCTGATGATCGACGTGATCATTTCCTCTTCCT
Source organism: candidate division Zixibacteria bacterium HGW-Zixibacteria-1 (assembly GCA_002838945.1). NCBI lineage: Bacteria > Pseudomonadati > Candidatus Zixiibacteriota > candidate division Zixibacteria bacterium HGW-Zixibacteria-1. Next base: position 47,627 of record PGXB01000007.1, on the reverse strand, counting down.
TGTGAATCACCGACGGCGCGGGCAGCGTTTCTTTGGCCTTTTTAAGGTGCGCCCAGAGTTTCACGAGGCGCTTGATGTCGGACCGGAAATCGGGCTCGTTTTTTTCTTCGCCCTCGGTTCTGACAATCACGCCGAATCCTTCGGGACGCAGCGGATTGACCACTTTTTTCAGTCTCCGCTTTTCGTTCCAGCTGGAGATTCTCTTGGAAACGCGAACATGATCGTCATCCGGCACCAGCACCAGGTATCGTCCCGGTATCGAGACTTCGGTGGTAACGCGCGGGCCCTTGGTCGAAATCGGTTCCTTGATGACCTGGACGAGAACGTCCTGGCCCTCTTTGAGAACCGTTTCGATGCCGGCACGGCGGCTTTTGCGGACGATTTTTTCGGGCGGGTCCTCATCGACGAATTCGGGATCGAAGCGAGTCTCGTGAGGAGAAATCGATCCGATATCGGAAGCGTGCAGAAAAGCCGCTTTTTCGAAGCCGATGTCGATGAAGGCGGCCTGCATGCCCGGCAGGACCGTCTTGATTTTGCCCTTGTAGATATTGCCGACTAATCTCTCGGACTGGGGCCGTTCAAGATACATCTCGACCAGCTTGTCGTCTTCCATGATCGCAATTCTGGTTTCATATTCGGAGCAGTTGACCAGAATCTCTTTCTTCATTTCAGTTTGTAACCCCTTTCGGCATTTCGCCAAAAATTTCTTTGTCGGCCGGTTTATAGCCTCTCAAGAACTGATTGCCGCTTATTTTTGATTTTCCCTGAGGGAGCAGTTCGGTTATTTCGACGGCTCCGTCGGCGACGGCAATCAACAACTTATGTTTGTCAGGAATGATTTGTCCCGGCCGCAGTTTTTCCTTAGGGTCGATGCCGGCATTAACCGCACGGAGAACCTTAAGTTTGCTGTCCTTGAAATAGGTGTAGGCGCCGGGCGTGGTTGCCATACCCCGAATGAAATCGACCACATTTTTGGCCGGGAAGCCCCAGTCGATGAGGCAGTCAAACGGGGATATTTTCGGGGCCGGAGTGGCCAGGGAATCATCCTGTTTAATCGGTTCGATTTGATCGGATGCGATCAAATCCAGAGTTTTTTCGATGACCGGGCCGGCCATTTCAGCCATTTTTTCATATAGAGCGCTGAAATTGTCGTCCGGTTCGATTTTTATTTTTTCCTGATAAATGATATTGCCGGTATCGACTGATTTTTTCAGGAAAAAAGTGGTCAGGCCGGTTTCGGTCTCACCGTTGATAATGGCCCAATTGATGGGGGCCGCCCCGCGGTATTTGGGAAGCAGCGAGCCATGGAGGTTAATTGAGCCCTTGGGCGGAATCGTGAAAAGCTCGGCCGGCAGGATGCGAAAGGCAACGACGATAAATATATCGGCGTCGATTTCTTTCATGCGGTCGATAAATTCCGGATCTTTCAAAGCTTCGGGCGTAAAGACGGGAACGCCCAGCTTTACGGCCGTTGTTTTTACCGGCGATGGAATCAGCTTCAAACCGCGGCCGGCCGGCCTGTCGGGGCCGGTTACAACCGCCAGTAATTTGTGATTTGTATTGTTATACAAATACTCAAGTGCTCGCCGGGCGATTTCCGGCGTGCCCATAAAAACGAGATTCATATGGATTTCGGTTGTGGCAGGATAACCGAAAGGTTATGACGCGGCGGCCATTTTCCTAAGTTTATTGAGCTTACCCTTAACCAGTGCCCGGGATAACGGCGAAAAATAATCAATAAACAAGACGCCGTTAAGATGGTCATTTTCATGCTGGATTGCCCGAGCCAGCATTCCGGATGCCTCGAGTGTGAATTCCTTTCCCTCAAGATCGGTCGCCCGGACTCTAACCACTTCCGGCCTTTGAATACGTTGAAATATTCCCGGAAATGAAAGGCAGCCTTCTTCCAATACAACCTCTTCTTCGGAGGTATATATAATTTTGGGATTGATGAAAACTTTTATGGATTCGGTTAAATCAATCGATGTCAAATCGATGATAAAAATTCTCCTGGGAACGCCTACCTGAGGCGCCGCCAGGCCCAACCCGCCGGCATCTTTAAGGGCGGCGATCATATCGCTCACCAAATCTTTTGTCTCCCGGTCAACTTCCTGGATTGCTTCAGCTTCTTCCCTTAGAACCGGGTCGCCGTAATAAACTATCGGCCTGTCTGCCACAAAAACTCCCTAACTTTCAGTCCACCTTACCCGCAATGGAGGACTTCAGAACTTCAATTTTAACTTCATCGGTAATTTTGAGCACGATCTTGTTTTTGTCGTCATAAATGGCGAAAATGCTGCCAAAAATACCGCTGTTGGTCACCACTTTATCGCCTTTTTTCAACTCCGTAAGCAATTTCTCGTGCTCCTTTTGTCTTTTCCGCTGGGGCCTGATAAGTAACAGATACATAATCAGGAATAGCGGGATTAATATACCCCAGGTTGCAAAGAACGAACCCCCGCCCTGTGAGGCTTCGGGGCCTCCCATAAAAAACAGTAAAAAGTTATGCAACTTTTACTCCTTAATAATTTTATCGTCAGCCTGCTCAATTTCTGAACAGGAAAATTTTATCGTCACAATATACACTATCCACTTTTTTGAGCAACACTTTTATTCTATGGCTATAACAGTCAGCCGGATAGAAAGTTCCGACAGGCCGCCCGGCAGCCGGCGCCACAATTCCGATTATTTTAATAAATTCCTATTATTAATACAAAAATTATAAGGCTTGGGGGGTTAATTGAAAAAATGGCCTTAATCTCAAGGTGTTCTATCGGGCAGTACCCGCGTGACCGGAATAGTAAAGCGGGTTCGGCCGGGGCCATTCAATTCGATCGTGATTGATTTTCTAAATTCGCTGGTCAGCCCAAGAGGCGTAAGGGAAATAAAACCGGTTGCCGTTTGCCCGGCGCCGATTCTATCCGGCATCCTCAATTTCAAAAAATCCCGCGGGTAGTCAACGATATTTATATAGACCCGGTTCCTGGAAAAATTTTTGATTTGAAATGGAATTGTGTCGTCGGTTTCATTCACGGGAGTCGTGATATTGAATAAGTGGGGCATTATATTGATCGGGTAAGTGGTATCGAGACTGCGATAAACATTTGCGGTCAGGACAATCCGCCTTATTTTCTGGGGCATCAGGGAATCAGGTTCATTCGTGTAAATGGCGGGTGATTTGGTCACCATCCCATAATAGGCTTTGGAGCTGAAGATAATTTCCAGATCAAGGCTATCGCCGGGAAGAAGCTGGTCCTTTTCCAAAGGAGCTCTGGTGCAGCCTCAGCCGGGTCGGATCTGAAGGATATTCAGGGTATCATCCCCGACGGAATACATCCGGTATTTGTGGCTTATGGTGCCAAACTGAGGAACATAACCAAAATCGAATGTCGTATCGGGAATATACAGGCCGGGGCCGCTGACCGCGGGAAATGGATTTTGTCCGCTGTAAATGGGATTATCGCTGTCGCCGCATGTCACTGCAAGAATCATTAAGAACGCGACTAAAACAACGACTAATTTTTGTATATAGTGCATAATTGTAATCAATGATGTATTTATGCTTAAAAAATGATATTTTCTTAATATGTCAAGGCAATTAATTAATATTAATTATTGTTATCACATGCTTGTAATATTTGCAACATCTGGAGTAGCGAAGTGCGATAAATGTGTCGGCAAACACATATTTAACCTTGACAGGTCAGTCTAATATCGTTATATTTATTTTATCTGTTGGTCGAGGGCTATACTAATCTAATATTTCGCCGCATTAATTTTATCTGTTTAATAGTCTTTGAATCAGACATCAGCCGCCAACATCAATTTTATTTGCTATAAAACGGATCGAGCACCGGGGGCATGACATCCAATTACCCTTCCGGAAAGGGTCTCGGATGCAAGTCGAGAAATCGCGTTATAATTACGCACAGAGACGTTTTTTACGAGTTCCATCGCTATTCCTAATTTCGGGAAGTACGGCTCTGCTTCTGGCAATTTCTCATCTTATCCCGGAACTGTTTATCCTATCATTTGCAGCCTTTATTCCATTTCTCTGGCAAGTTTTAAGATCAGATTATTTTGATGCTATTCTACTGGGGCTGCTTCTGGCGTTATGTTATGTCGGCGCCGTATCGACGCAGGAACTGTTGATCGCGCCCATGACATTTATAATAAAGCTGCTGTTCCTTGGAATAGTCTTTTCCGTTTTTGGTCTCTCCCTTGGCCTGATAAAAAAGTTTATATGGCCCAATCCGCTGGTTGTCGCTCTTGCCTGGCTGCCCCAGGAGTTATTTATAGAAAAATTCAGCCCAGTGGGAAGCGTGTTTTTTCCGCAGAATAATGGATCGGTTATGATAATCAGCCTCAGCACATTGTTCGGTCTGGTCGTCTTCGCTGTCGGCGTAATCCTGTTAAATGCCATTCTACTGGAATTTTTGCACTATATATTCAATAAATCGAGTGAAAAGAAAAAGCATCTGAAAGATGTCGCATTTCATTTTTATCGCTATAAAAAAATAGTATTCATTTCTCGAGTCCTGATATTCAGATGTTCGCCTCGTTCCCCTCCGCGGCAGGCCCATCATTTGATTTATTAGAATAATATTTTAAATTCAGGATCGCTTGAAATTGTAATTGCAGGCGAGTAATATCTATGACTTTTGACTGGAGAAAAAGATGAGAATTCATAAAAATAACCGAAATTCTTTATTGGTAATTGTAATATTTATGGCGCTGTTGGTGACCCTTCAGGCCGACATGGCCCTATCGAGGGATAAAGAGGCTAAAGGGGCGGGAGAAATACATTATGCATGTCCAGCCGGTTGCAGCGAATGGACCATTGATGTTGATGTATTTGGGTACTCGGATTGGCTTTGGTTTCATCCGGATTCCACGCCTTCGCATGAAATGCTCTCTGGCGACTGGGCGGCGGCTATTTATTATGATGGTATTGAGACTTCGCCTCAGGCCACCTGGCTGACCGATTACTGGATCTGCCCTTATTACAGGACTGCTGAGACTTTCGAGCCGGTTTCCGGCCCGACATATACCAGCGGTGACCAGAGCGCGGGAACATCGACGATACGAGACAGGGCCATGACCCAGGTGGAAATTCAGATTGACTATGAATTGGTATGTGACGGGCCGGTGGCCATGAATATAGGTAGCGGATTGTTTGTTCCAAGCACCGATTGCATCGCCTATGTTACGTACACAATCAAAAATACATCGGCGACACTTCCATTGACCAATGTCTATTTCTATCAATTATTGCATGGTCACCCGGGCGACGAATATGATCCTGAGGTCACAGGCAGATATGATCCAGCCTTCATTCCGACGTATAACCAGCAGAATTACCACTGGGATATAAGTATGTGGGCCAAGTCCAGTTTTGGAAATGTGGAATATATTGGATTTAGCGTCGATTCGACCTTATATCCTTTTAATCGTTATGATGTCGCTGATTTTCGGGATGCAGGGGGTAATATTTGGCCTGCGACGGGGCTTAATAAGGATGTCGAAAACCGGGTTCTCTTGAACAGAAATTCCCTTGGTCCCGATTGCATCGCCGGTGCTATGGAATGGTCATTGGGAACCATTTCACCTTTAGGCCAAAAGGAAATCAAGGTCATGCTGTCGATGTCGAATTCTCCCGGACCGAGGAGGCTTCCGTCACTAACCGGCTATGGATTGCTAGTGCTGATAATTCTACTTGTGCTGGCCGCAATAACCGTGATTGTGCGTAAACGCCGTGATGTGATGACAACTGTATAGTGCAGTATTTTTCTGTGTACTAAAGACAGTGTCAGCATATGGTTGCTGCCTGTCGTATAAAAAAAGGGCGTATGAAGATACGCCCTTTATAATTTGGGGACCTATTGATTCCTAAGTCGTTTTGACTTTGGGTGGATTCCAGGCCGGGAGCGAACGCATCAGGTTGTCAACTATTTCAGCCGCTTCTTCCTGGCTGATACCGGTATTATTAACCCTGTATCTGATCATATTGACTCTGATTATTTCGCGCGGTTTGAGATTGCCCTTGTTGTCCACGCAGTCGGCGCAGTAATCACTGTCAAAATTACCGCGAGGGAAATCTGTTTTTTCTTTCATCAGCCTGGCACAGGCTTTACATATCGAAGTGGGCATGGGATTCCCTCCCTTATAATAATCTATCTATATAATAATCATTCGGTTATAAATCGAAAAGCTTAACCCGAACCGGCAAAAAAATCAGATTGAAATGTCGGCGATAAAAAAAACCGCCGACAGGCGCCGACGGCTCTAATTTCGGTCTATTTTGGCTTTAATAGCCGGGATTGGGATCCGGAGGTTTTTCGTCCGGTTTGATTTCTTCAGCCGGTTTATCCTCGCCCTTGTCTTTTTTCATCCTGTCCCGGATATCCTTAATTTTGCCGAATAATCCGGGGACGGCTTCGACCAGCGCATCCAGCTTGCCGGGTTTGGCCGAGAGCAGTTGAATCCGGTCGCCGTCGATAATAATAAATGCGGACGGTTCTATTTTGGCGCCGCCACCGCCGCCGCCGCCAAAACCGCCGCCTTTGTCGGGTGTTTCGCCCTGGCCGCCGCCCGCGCCGAAACCGACGGAAATCTTAACCACCGGAATAACCGTTTTGTCTCCGACCGTAATCGGATCGCCGACAACTGTCTGGGAATTGGCGATATCTTTCAGTTCGCCGACAATATCTTTGAGGATTTCTGATACCCTGTTATTCTCCGCCATGATCTCATCCTTTCTTTTCTAAAGCAGATTATTTGCTTAATTTGTGTTTCAGCCTGTCATATAGAAAACTGCAGACAAATCTAAATATATAGTACATACGCAAAGTGACAAGCCCTTTTCCTTCGAAAATCAAAGTTCCCGATGAGAAATCGGGCTTGAAGTCAACATGCGACATCAATTTCGGATACATTCCTTTCGCGGCCCAATAATAGCCATACATTTTGCCTGTATAAAAAGGTTCGGTAAAACCGCCTCTTATTTTTATAGCCAGTTCCTTTATTTTTGTTCCACCGATCAGGGCTTTGGCCATTTTCAGGTATTTTATGTCTATGTCGGAAAAACTAAACCGCTTTCGTTTCTTCTTCTTTTTCTCTTCGACCTCCGGGGCCGGTTCTTTTTTCTTTTTTTCCGATTTTATGGGAAATGAGAACAGCCGGATACCGAAGGCGGATACCATTACCGTTTTTGAAGAAATATCATAGGTCGACTTCAGGAAAATATAGGCGGCGGCGACTGTCTTTTCGGAGTCGTCGAATTTGGCCCGAATTCTTATCGAGGCCGCCAAAACCAGGCAGAAAAGAATTATCAGGGCCGCTATGATTACGAGAAGGGTCATCATCTATTATACTATGTCGGCTGATATTTTGATAAGCCAAGCGCTAAAAGCTGCCCGCCGACGGGCATAGCCCGGCCAGAACACAGGAACCGCAGTCCGGCTTGCGGGCCTTGCAGACAGCCCGGCCGTGGGATATCATCAGATGCGAAAAGATGATCCAGCCGGATTTCGGCAATATTTGCATCAGGTCTTTTTCGATTTTGACGGCATCTTTGTTTTCGGTCAAACCGAGCCTGCGGGACAATCTGATAACATGGGTATCGACGACGACACCTTCGGCTTTCCTAAAGGCGGTTCCGAGAATGACCGAAGCGGTTTTTCGGCCGACACCGGGCAGTTTGACCAGTTCTTCCATGGTTTCCGGGATTTTCCCGTTGTAATGATTATCAATAACAATGGCTGATTCCTTGATCGATTTAGCCTTGTTGCGGAAAAAACCGGTGGAACGGATATCTTCTTCGAGCTCGTGTATGTCAGCATCGGCGTAGTCGTGGGGTTTCCTATATTTTTTGAAAAGATCTTTGGTGACGATATTCACCCGTTCGTCGGTGCATTGGGCCGAGAGAATGGTGCTCACGAGGAGTTGATGCGGGGTTTTGAAATCGAGCGAACAGTCGGCTCCGGGATAGGCTTTTTTCAGAAGGGCGACAATCTTTTTTGCGGCATTTACGGTCATACGCTTAAAATAACCACGCGATCGATGTCGTTCAAGTCCTTGATTATAGTAAATGATCGATACCGTTTGTCGTTTTCGGTAAGGCGGATGATTTTGTCGGTTTGGTCATAACTCATTTCGAACATTATTCGCCCGTTTGGATTCAGATAGGCAGGGGCGGTGTCGAGCAGTTTTTTGATAAGATCGAGACCTTCCACGCCCGCGACAAGGGCGATCTTGGGATCGACGAGCACTTCGGGCTGAAGGGTGTCGTATTCATCATCGCGGATGTAGGGTGGATTGGAAAGAATCAGGTCAAATCTTTCGTCGGACCGAATCGAATCGAACATATCGGATTTAATAAACCGAATGATACTTTCGACGCCATTCATGGCGGCATTTTTTCTGGCCATAGCCAGGGCGGCCTGGGAGATATCGGAAGCAGTGACCCATGTATCGGGAAGTTCCGAGGCAATGGTCACGGCGATCACGCCCGAACCGGTGCACAGGTCGAGAATCTGCGGGGCCTCGATTTTTTCATTATTGATATAATTAATGGCCAGTTCGCAGAGTGTTTCTGTCTCCGGGGTTGGTATCATGACGTCGGGATTGACCAGGAATCGGCGGCCATAGAAGTAAGCTTCACCGAGGATGTACTGCAGGGGATAGCGCGTGGCCCGTTTTTCGATAATCTTGTGGAATTTTTTAAGGGCGGCGGTGTCAATAAGTTTCCAGCCATGCAAATAGATGGCGATGCGTTCGACCTCGAGGAGATACTCGAGAATAATTTCGACCTCGGTGGCGGCGGCATCGATACCGACATCGCGAAGCTTTTGCTCGGCATCTTTGATCATCCGGTGAAATTCGAGTTTATCCATATCTACAAGGGAAGTGATGTTATGCCGTTTTCAAGAATCCTCTGCAATTCGGGAGGAGAGGCACAGCCGGAGCGCCGGTGTCCATGCAGGTGATAAGCCGGCTTGCCGGTTTTACGTCGGTTGTGATTCGTATCCAATAGAGGCAGCGACATTAAGGCATTTTGAGCAATCAATACGCCGCTGAATGTCAAAACCGACGTTTTGATAAAATCACGTCTCAGCATTTGCTGTCATCCTCCTCTTCAGCCGCCAGGTTGAAGTTATTTATTTTCATAGCCGGCACTCTCATCAGGACCGAATACTGCGGATAAATGATCCTGTCAGACGAGATCATCTCGATGCTGGAAAAGGCTTCCAATATCGACTGGTTGGTGCGCATGTTTTTTATCGGCCGGCTGACAGCGCCGTTCTCAATCAAAAATGTTCCGTCGAGAGTGGTCCCGGTCACCATTGTCCGCATGGGATTGAGGAAATTGAGGTACCAGAAGTGTGTAATGTAAATACCTTTTTCGGTTGATTTGATCATCTCGTCGATTCGGCTGTTGCCCGGCGCCACCGACAAAGTTTTGGGATATGGGCCGTAATTGTTGGTCGGGGGAAGAGCATGGCCGGTGGATGCTGTTTCCATCAGATTGGCATAATATGAATTATATACCACGCCGGTGGCGACGCCCTTTTCAATTAATGGAACGTTTTTGCGAATGACCCCCTCGTAATCAAAAGGGCAGTAGTTGAAATCGGGATCGTCGGTATCTTCTCCAACCGAGAAATTGTCGCCGGCTATTTTTTCGCTGATTTTGCCGGCCATGAAGGATCGTTGCTGGTAAAATGTTTTGCATCCGAAACCCATGAATGAGAGCAACAGAAGAAGCTGTCCGACGGCGGCCGGTTCCAGTATGACGGTGTATTGACCATCCTCGATTGATATCGGGTCGATCGACCGGACGGCCTTTTCGACCGCTTTTTTGGCCATGTTATGGAAATCAATCTGCGAAGCATCGCGGTTAAATTCCATCGCCCAGCCGGAGTTGCCCCGCTCGCCGGACATGGTCAGCGATAATTGGGCATTGTTGCCCGTAAAAAACCGCTCCATGCCGAGGCTGTTGACAATGGCGAGGCCGTTGTGTTCGATGCGGAAGGCACCGGATGCTTTCAGGTTGCCTTTCAACCCCACGCGGTCGATTTTTTCCACAACATCGGCGCGTTCTTTGGGGCCGAAATCGGCTGTGCCGGGGATAACATATTTTCGTTCCGGCGGTTTTTGTTCCTGCACCGGAAAGGAAACAAATTTCTCATCGGGCGCCATATAGCCCATTATTTTTTCGCAGTCATCGATGGCCTTACGGATTCCGGTATCACTCAGGTCCCCGGTAGCGGTGACGCCGATACGCTTGTCCTTGACGGAGCGAATGTATAGAAGAGTCTCCGTAGTATCGATATTGTCGCTGATTCGTGATTCGGCGAATCGGGTCAACGACAGCCGCTGATGCTCCAGCACCGCTTCGCACATGTCACCGTTGGAGAATGATATGGCCTTCTTGGCTATTTCCAGAGCTTTGTCTTTTTCAAACACAGCATCATCCTCCTATCTCGATATGGTCAAAGCGGGCGGGCGAGGCGCCCTGCGCCGTCCGGGCATTCTGTCCCGGCTGACCCTTGCCGCAGTTGGGTGTTCCCCAGATTCGGTATGAATTTTTGTCTGCGATACCACTGCACTTATTCCAGAAATCGGTGGTACAGCCGGAATAAGTCGGACTTTTAATGGGCGTGGTCAATTTGCCGCCTTCGATCAGCCAGCCGATTTCACAGCCGAACTGGAAATACCGCCGGGCGTCATCAATCGACCAGGAGCGAACCCCGCTCATGTATATGCCGTCATCGATCTCGGACAAAAGCTGTTCGAATGATTTATCCCCGGGTTTCAGATTGATGTTGGTTATGCGGACAATCGGTATATTGGCCCAGCTATTGGCGCGCATCGCGGCGGTCGATTTCAACCCGATCCGGGCCGCGGTTTCCCGTGATGACAGGTAATTCACCAGAAGGCCGTTTTTTATCAGATCGGCCGGATATGCGGCGACGCCTTCGTCGTCATAGGCATAGGAGGCCAGGCCGTGCGGTGTGGTCGGGTCGCTGGTAACAGTGACAATATCGGAAGCATATTTAAGCTTATTCAGATTTTCGGGAGTGGCGAACGATGTCCCGGAGAAATTTCTTTCCGAGCCGAAGACGCGGTCGAGTTCCAGCGGGTGGCCGATTGATTCATGCATCTGTAATGAAACCTGATCCCCCGACAACAACAAGGTGGTCGTCTTCGCTGGACATTCTTCCGCCGACAGCAGCATTTTGACCTCTTCGACTAGCTGCGGGACGGCATCCTTCGATTTCAATTCTTCAAGCAGTTCGAATCCTTTTGATTCATATTGACCCGAAGATGTCGGGAACGACCGCTCATAGCTTTCGCGGTGACCCTTGGTCAGGCCGACTGATAATCCGGCCCCGGTTTGAATCAGCATCTGCGAAATAAGTGATCCTGCGGATGAGACAAAATATTTGTCTCTTCTGCGAAAACCGGCAAAACAGTTTCTTGAGTTCAGCGTTTCGCCGCCGGCTTCGGCCATAACCTTGTCGATATCCATGAGGAATGATATTTTTTCATCGAGTGAAATCGCAAAGGGATCGATTTCGAGCGGTGATACGAATTGTCCCTGGAAGGCATCGACCGGCGCCAATACCACCGGGGTCTTATTGACCATGGCCGAGGCCTCGGCTATGGCCACCGCCTCGATGGCTTTTTCAGCGATGGATTTTTCCGACATATCATCGGTGGCCGCGAAACCCCAGGCGCCGTTTTTGATGACGCGGATTCCGATGCCGTGAGATATCGTCTGCTCGATCGGTTCAACGGTGCCGCTTGATACCGAAACATTTTCATCTTCGATTTTCTCGATGCGGACATCGGCGTAAGTGGCACCCTGTGACCGGCAGCGATCAAGAGCCAGTTGTGCTATTTTTTCTTTTTCCATAATATTTTATCCCCGATAATTGCCACAATATATAAAATAATAATTCACTATGCCACCCCTAAAAAAAAGACACTTGTTATCCGTATTAACATATAGTAATTTAGCCGATTGATGGTAAATCAATAAAAGGGAGATATTATTCAATGAGACGGCCGCTTGTTTTATGGATTATTGCTATTGTCATCACGCTTGGTTCGGTTGTTTATCAACACGCGACCGGGCCGACCTACCCGATTCGGGGCTCGGTCGAGGTTAATGGTGAAAAGATAAAATTCCGCCTTTTGACGACAAATGTTACCGATGAAGATGCCCGGATGGAAATAAAAGTCGCCGACCTCAATATTTCCGGTGAAATGAAGTTCAAAAGATATAAAAGTCATGATGATTGGAGTGTCGAGTCGCTGGCGAGAGAGGGAGAGAATTTGATTGTCACCGTTCCCAAACAACGGCCGGCCGGGAAAGTCATGTATCAGGTTTCGCTCATCGACGCCGGCGGGAGGCGGTATGAGTTAACCGACGAACCGGTGGTAATCAGATACAAGGGTGCGGTTCCGAAATTTATTATATTCCCTCATATTATAATAATATTCATGGGGATGCTGCTGGCCACAAGAGCCGGTCTGGAAGCACTGGCAAAAGGGGCGAAGACTTACAGTCTGACCATCTGGACGACAATTTTACTGGTAGTAGGGGGGCTGATTTTCGGTCCGCTGCTTCAAAAATTTGCCTTCGGCGAATACTGGACAGGGTGGCCGGTGGGTCATGACCTGACCGATTCCAAGACGGCCTTTGCGGTATTATTCTGGCTGATCGCCCTCTGGCGGAGTCGCGGCGAGGGGAAAGGGCGTTTCTGGATTATTCTGGCGGCAATTGTCACGTTGATAGTTTATCTGATTCCGCACAGTGTTCTGGGATCGGAGATTGATTATACAAAGGGACTTCCTCAAATTAGTCAATTGTACTAAATTTGTGCTATTTCGAAACAACCTTTCAGGTTATAGTTAGTGCCAATTATTGGGTGAATGAGATGACATTATCTGACAGTATAAGATATTGTAAATATGTGATTTACAAAGAATAAAAATGTATTATTTTTCTCATGGCATAAAAGTAATAATTTCGCTTTATTATAAATATAGGTAGTTGAAATACCAGAGTTTGTTGAAGTTTTGAAGACAAAATTTGCTTCAAGGGGTAATTGAAATGAATGTTTTTCAGTTAGATAAATATCTGGATTGTGATTTGCAGGATCTAAATTTGAATTGGAAAGAGAAAGAATTACCTCAGACTGTGCGCACGAAGCATGTTCATAAATTACATCCATATTTTGGCAAGTTTATTCCACAGCTAGCAGAAATATTTTTAAGAAGGTTTTTTTCCAAGGGTGAAACGGTGGCCGATCCTTTTATGGGAAGCGGAACGACACTAGTAGAGGCAAATCTACTTGATATGAATTCAATTGGCATAGATGTATCGGAGTTTAACTGTATAATTTCGAAGGCAAAAACGCGGAATTATAATATAGATAAACTGCGCAATGAGGTCTTTGGGATACTTGATAGAACAAGGAACTTTTTTCTGCCGGATGCATTATTCAAGGAAAAGATTCCTGCTGAATCGCTTCAAACTAATAGTAAATATTTAAATAAATGGTACTTGGAAAAGCCTTTGAAAGAAATCCTGGCATATAAGTATTTCTTAAATGACTATGAGTACAAAGAGACTCTGATGTTAATTATGAGTCGCGCAGCAAGATCGGCGCGCAATATTCCGCATTATGAACTTGATCATCCGAAGGATCCGGTTTCAGGGCCATACTGGTGCAAAAAACATTCTAGAATGTGTTACCCAGTGTCAGAGGGTTTGAAATTTCTTGAGCAATATTCAAAAGATACGGTTAGACGTATTGAGGAATTCAGTGCTGTTCGGAAAAATACTGCAATTAAAATAATCCACTCCGATTCAAGGCAAGTAAAATATGGCGAGGAAATTTCGGGAGTATTAACCTCTCCGCCATATGTTGGAAATATTGACTATCATAGACAACATGAATATGCATATGAGCTATTTGGTATTATTAATAATGAAGATAAAGAAATCGGACCGATGTATCGAGGCCGCAGCAAATTGGCTGTTAAGTCCTATATTTCTGATATATCGGAAGTTTTAATTAATTTAAAAAAGTATTTGAAAGAAAATTCCCCAATAATTATTGTGGCCAATGATAGTCTAAATATTTATCCTGAAATTTTTAATACAGCATCCATTAAGATGAAGCATGTTGTCAATAGACAGGTAGATCGTCGAACAGGGCGCAGAAACCTTAATTATTCTGAGAGCGTATTTATATGTGAGTCATAGGCTATTGTATGATTTCTATCATCTTAACCCTAGATATTCACTCTTTATTCGGTCTCTGTATTTTCCGCCAACTTCGCGAAATAGAGCAATCAAATAATCCCATGTTTTGGGAGAATTCCCAATAATTTCATTCCAAAACGTTTCACCCATTACGACGATCTTGTCATTCTTCATGTCGAAGTACCTCTTAGGATGAGACCATGCATAATTTTCTTTCTTTAGGTAAGGATTGTCTGGTAAGGCAAAATATATTTTATTTTGCGAATCCATACAATATATTTTGTATAACTTTTCTTTTGAAACTTTTGTTTGATCTGCATTAGGCATTGAAGATTTTATTTCTATAAACAATTCCTCTTTTGACGTTTTTCTTTTTATGTATAAATCTACCATAACCTCAATTTCGACTTCTTCTCCGCTGTTTTTTAGGGCATCAAGGGATTTCAATTCAGCCTCAAGATTAGGTTTTCTTCCGGTCTCTTTACTTCTTTCCAATTGATAAAGAATATCATGTATAGTATCCAGTTGATTCTTACGGATAACCCCCTTTTTTAGAAATCCATTTTCAGCATGATTATTTCCATCCAAAGCGATTATTTTCGCAATATGCTCAAAGCCAATTTGTCCCATTACAGTGACAAAAGAACGTTCCAATTTTGCACTCTTCCATATCTCTATGGGAACCAGTGCATAATGAAAAGGTCTTTTTTGTGTTTCTATGGTTTCGTCAAAAGGTTCGCCAGATATTCTTCTATCAAGGATTCTGGTCATAAAAGCTTCAATGACTTCTATTATTTCCTGCCTCGCCTTATCAGTAAATGCGGCCATGAGTTACTCCTCAGCCCCCAATATTCATTTTTATCAGTTTTTCCAAAAATATTGTCCCAATATTCATTATACTTTTTTTTGAGCCAGCCTTTCTTCCTGATCGTTCTTTTGCAGGGCCGATATCAATTCATCCAGGTTGCCGTCGAGAATATCATCCAGTCGATGCAGGGTCAGGCCGATACGGTGATCGGTCACCCGCGACTGGGGGAAATTGTAGGTGCGTATTTTGGCCGAACGGTCCCCGGAACCAACCATCGATTTGCGTTCCTCGGCGATTTCCCGATTTTGCTCCTCGATCATTTTATCATACAGCCGGGCGCGCAACACCTGCAGGGCGCGTGCCTTGTTCTTGTGCTGAGATTTTTCATCCTGGCAGGTCACAACCAGACCGGTCGGTAAATGTGTGATTCTTACGGCCGAATCGGTGGTGTTGACCGATTGTCCGCCCGGGCCGGAGGAGCGGTACACATCGACTTTGATATCATTCTCTTCGATTTTTATGTCAATTTCTTCCGCTTCGAGAAGAACCGCCACGGTTGCGGCCGAAGTGTGGATTCGTCCCTGCGATTCGGTGACCGGGACACGTTGCACCCGATGCACGCCGGATTCAAATTTCAGGTTGCCGTAGGCGCCATCGCCTTTGACCATGAAAATAACTTCCTTGATACCACCCAGCTCGATGTAATTAGAGGAGAGCGTTTCCGTTTTCCAGCCTTTGTCCTCGGCGTATTTGGAATACATCCGATAGAGATCGGCGGCAAAAATGGCCGCTTCGTTGCCGCCGGTTCCGGCCCTGATTTCAATAATGGCATTTTTTACATCATTGGGATCGCGCGGAGAGAGAAGCTGATTCAGTTTCTCTTCGGTCTTCTGAAGCAGATCGCCGGCGGAGGTCAGTTCATCCCGGGCCATTTCGGTCATTTCGGGATCCTCGGATTGCTCTATAATTTCATTTGCCCCGGCGATGTCGCTGAGGCATTTTCTGTATATCCGTCCTTCTTTGACGACCGCCTCGATTTGTCTGCGTTCACGTGAAATATTTTTCAACTTTGTCTGGTCGGAGAGCACGGCCGGATCAAGCAGCATGTTATTCAATTCGTCGAAGCGTTTCTCAAATTTTTCTATAATATCAAGCATAGCATTCACCTGTCGAATGATGAGTTTTCAGGATAAAAGGTTGAAAAGCTAAAGACAAGTCTTATTGACGCTGATTTTTGAATCGGTGATGCCGAGGGCCGATTCAAGCGCGACAATGGCGACTTCCATCTGCTCGGTGGAAGGTTCTTTGGTCGTGATTCGCTGCAGCCAGAGACCGGGTTGGATAAGAACCTTTGTAATGGAATTTTCGCGCGTCTTGCCGGACAGCTTGAGCAGTTCATAGGAACCGCCGGCGACCAGCGGAAGCAGCGAAAAGTGCACCGCGAAGCGGGTCAGAAGGGCGGGCGGGTAGCCCATTATTATGGCATATACCGAATCCGATATCGAATATATCAAAATTGCGAACAGCGCCACGATCAGGATAAAACTTGTTCCGCAGCGAGGATGAAAAGTGGTGTATCTGGAGACATTTTCGGTGGTCAGCTCTTCGCCGTTTTCGTAGGCGAAGATCGATTTATGCTCGGCCCCATGATACTGAAACACTTTTTTGAACTCGCCAAACAAAGATATAAGCCAGACATAAGCCAAAAATAAAATCACTCTAACCGCGCCGGCGACAAGATTAAAGACGACGGCGTCACGTTCGATGCCGAGCCATGAGGCAATGGCGATCGGAGTGAAAAAGAAAATCAGTATTCCGAGCGCCAGCGCAAAGACAACGGTTCCTATAAGAGCCAGGTTGTTGTGGCTTTTTTCGCCCGGGACATAGACTTTGCCTTCGGCGATGGCTTCTTCCTTCTCGACCTCTTTGACGGCGATATCGGCGGAGAAATTGAGCGTTTTGACGCCGATGACGAGCATTTCAAAAAAAGTGACGACACCGCGCAAAATGGGCCAGCCAAGAATCTTGAATTTTTTGCTTAGTGAAATGTAATTCTCGGTTTTGACAAGAATCTCGCCCGATGGAATACGCACTGCGGTGGAGACACGATCTTTCGACCGCATCATGACCCCTTCAATGACCGCCTGGCCGCCAACACTTAAATCCGGCATTTTAACCTCATGACTCCAATAATAACATTAACAAGACAAACATCAAATATTAATACGAAATTCCCCCAGTGAAATGATGGGGGAAATATCGATCTCTGAATGTCTAAACTGTCTAGGAGTCTTTGGACTGGGATTTTGGCTTATTATCCTTGTCCAATCCGTATTTTCTACGGAAGCGCTCAATACGTCCGGCGGTGTCAACCAGTTTCTGCCGTCCGGTAAAGAAAGGGTGGCAATTGGAACAAATTTCCACTCTGATGTCTTTAACCGTCGATCTGGTCTGAATCACACTCCCGCAGGCACAAGTGATCGTCGTGTCAAAATATTGAGGATGTATCTTCGGTTTCATTTCATAACCTCAAGTTCTAATGTCATTTTCTCAATTTAGCCACCAAATATAATTAAAAGACTCCAAAACGCAAGTTAATTTAAAGAACTGATTAATTATTAAAAGGTTCGGTAAAATGAGGAAATATTTAATATTTTTGGAAAAAAACGGGATTTGGCTGTCATTGGACTCATTGAATTCCGATTTTTAACACAATCTGGCGGCCCAGTTCAAAAGCTTCTTCCAGCTTTTCGGCATTTTGGCCGACCGCCCCCGCTTCCCACCCCGTCCCGGCATAACTGATTGTTCCACAATTTATTATCTCGACCCACTTAAAGAAACCGGCGATCACCACACGGGCATGTTCGAATTGCTGGCGCTCGCCGCCCACCAGCACCATGGCCCCCAGTCTATTCCGGGAGATGATTTTTTTGAAATGATGTTCCGGTTCTTCCGAAAAATCGGGCGGGCGAAGGCAGTTGCAGCGGTCGATAAATAATTTGGCCTGGGCCGAGACGGTGTCAAAATAAATGGGCGATCCGAATAAAATTATGTCGCTGTCGATCAGAAGATCATAGATCGGGTATATTTCGTCCTGAAACAGGCAATAATCAGGCTCGGGACTTTTGCCGCATGACTGACAGGGGAGATATTGATAATGATTGAGAATAATTATTTCGTTATGCGCCGGTTGCGGCGCATTTTGAATGATACCTTCGGCGATATGTTCAAGCAATAAGTTGGTTGAACTGCCGTTAATCGGGCTACCCGTCAGTGTCAGAATATTGAGCATCCAGCTTCTCCAATTCTTCTAATCGGCAATATAATTCCAATAATGCATCCTCGATTGAAGATTTTTCGCTCGAGATATCGGCCAGCTTCTGCCAGTCGGATCGGGGGATGTTGAATCGAATGTCCTGGTCAAGCCGGACCAGGTTTTTTTCAAGATCTTCAATCTTTGATTTTACCGAGCGCAGTTTTTTTTTAATCCGGCCCTTGGCCTGCGACAGTTTTTTAAATTCGACATATTGTTGAATCTTCTCGGGAGCGGTTGTTTTCCTGACCGGAACGGCCGTTTCCTCATTCTTTTTTTCTTTGTAATAGCTGTAATTGCCGTTGAAAATCCTGGCTCGACCATTCTCGAGCGACAGAATCCGATCGGCCACCTGATCCAGAAAATAGCGGTCATGGCTGACGACTACCAGAGTCCCGGTGTAATTTTTCAGCGCTTCTTCGAGAGCATGGCGGGAGTCGATATCGAGATGGTTGGTCGGTTCATCGAAAATCAACAGATTGGCCGGTTTGAACAATAGCTTGGCAAGCGAGAGCTTGGTTTTTTCGCCGCCCGACAGCACCGAGATTTTTTTGAAAACATTTTCTCCAGTAAAGCCAAAGCGGGCCAGAAATGAGCGCAGGCGTCCCGCTTCTATCAGAGGATCAAGATTCCAAACCTCGTCGATAATGCTGTTACTCTCATCCAGCTCGGACAGTTCCTGGTCGAAATAGGCGACATCGACCTTCTGGCCGATGGAAACCGAGCCATCGACCGGATCCATTTCGCCCAGAATCGTCTTAAGAATTGTCGTCTTACCGGTTCCGTTGGGGCCGATAAAACCGAGTCGGTCGCCCCGGTAAAGGTTGAGATTGACATCGCGCACCAAAACCCGGTGGCCGTAGCCGAATGAAGCCGCTTCAATTGCGAGCACCAGATTAAAGGAACGGCCGCTGGATTCGACTTTGAAGGTCGGGGCATTGTATTCCGTCTGAGGCAGGCTGATGCGCTTGATACGGGCCAGGTACTTTTGTCTGGACTGGGCCTGTTTGGTTTTCTGTCCGGCCATATTGCGCCGGATGAAATCCTCGATGCGTTTGATTTCTTCCTGCTGATGTTTATACAGATGGACAATTTGATCCAGTCGTTCCTGGCGCTCGACCAGATATTTATCGAAGCCGTTGAAATACTGGTCGATTTTCCGGCCGGTTATTTCCCATACTTTTTCGATAGTGTTGGACAGAAACATCCGGTCATGAGAGACGATTATATATGCCTTGCCAACGCTTCTGAGGTATGTCTCCAGCCAGATGGTTGATTCGATATCGAGATGGTTGGTCGGTTCGTCGAGCAGGAGCAGATTATTGCGTCCGGCCAGCAGCCGGGCGAGAGCGGCCCTGTTTTTTTCACCGCCGGAGAAATCCATCAGGCGGTTGTGGAAACGGTTTTCCGGAAAGCCGAGCCCGATCAAAATGATCTTAATCTCGGTTTCGAATTCATAGCCGCCGGAAGCTTCAAAACGATGCTGGCAGTCGCCCAGTTTTTCGAGAAGATCGACCGAATCCGGCTGCTCCGAAAGCTGCTTCTGAACCATATCGATTTCGGATCGCAGATCCAGCAGGTCGGAGCGGGCCGAGCAAATGAAATCGAAAAGATTCATCTGTTCGGACTCGCCAAACTCCTGTTCGAGATAGGCGATAGAGCATCCTTTGGAACGGGTGACATTGCCGGCATCGGGGGTCATGCGGCCGGTCATAATTTCGAACAGGGTGGTCTTGCCGATGCCATTGGGTCCGACCAGTCCGATCCGGTCGGTTTCAATGACAGAGAAATTGAGGTTCTCAAACAGAACCCGATCCTGGAATTGCTTGATAATGTTTTCGCCGGCCAGTAATGTCATGGCTCTTTTAGTTCCGGTTCGGTTTCCCGGGAGAAAAGCATCTCCACCGCCATAATAATAACCGCGGCCCAGAGGAATATTTTCCACAGCTCACGGCCGAACCGCGCCTCCGAGATCACGGCAGCAGCCGTATTATTATAAGGAATCATTTTGAATTTTTCAATTCCCAGGGCCGACTTAAAGCGGTTAAAATCGACCGAGGCGAGATTGCCTTCCGAGGGGCTCAAATTAACCGGGAAAAGATCGATCAGCCGGTCGCTGCCGCGAAGCTGATAAAGGCCGGGTATGTCAACCGGGCGGCAGGCATATAACTGGCGGCCGACCTGCTCGGTCCCGGTAATATCGAAGATACGATTATCCGGTGTCATCAGTTGCACCGCGCCGTACTTGGTTAAGCGTCCGGTTACCGATCTGAAAACATTTTCGCCGACCAGATTCTTCGATTCATATTCGGAAACGCTGCCCGCGAGATATTCCATAGTGCGGATAACAAAAGGCACGAAAAACGAATGTGAAGGCAGATCGGTATAGCGCGGAATAATCGGGGAGGTCATCATGATTATCCGGCCAAGTCCGTAGGCGGTTTCGACAATAGCCGGAGTTCCGTCGGAAAAATAGGCCAGGCTTCGGCTGCCGGCGCCCTCGATTTTGGGCAGAGCATAGAAGCGAAAAGTCGGCAGAGAGTCCTGCCGGAAACTGGAAAAGGCCTTTAATATGGGATGTGTGTAGTCAAATCTTTCAAGAGTATAATAGCCCGCCCCGGTGAAAGAAGAGGGAGGCGGCGCAATGAGATTAATATCCAGCTTTGAGGCGAAATTTTGATTGAAATACTGCGGTTCCATATCGGCGCCGGCGATAAGGAACATGCCGCCTCCGCCATCGACAAATTTGAGCAGTTGTGAGGTTTCGACCGAACCGAGCGATTTTATCCCCGACATCACGACAGCATCATAATCGCGGAGATTGACGGTCCCGAGACGATCCGGGTCAATCATCTTGACCGACCAGTACATGGCCAGCTTTTCCGCCGGAACCAGTGCCAGTCGAACCAATTCGCCGCTGTTGTCGCCATCGACTATCAGGATATTGAAGCGGTCGGGTATCATGAAGCTGAAATAATATCTGTTGTCGGCGGGGAAACCATCATCGGACAGTTCCACCCAGCCGGAATGAAAACCGGTCTGATGCACGGCCGTCTTGAATTGCACGAATTGGCGGCCGCTTTCATCGATTGAAAATTCACTTTGCATGACCCGGATACCATCGACAAACAGCGAGGCCAGAAGCTGCGATTTGGCGAAGGTGTCATAGTTCTGTATTTCCGCCTTGACCGAGAAATCGGCCCCGACTTCAATCAGTTGCCCGCCCATATCGATATCGACCACGCCGCAGTTGCCGTCGGTTTCGACCGGGATATCGACGAAATAAGTCGATATGTCGGCGGTGGTTTTATTCACCGAATCGGGCAGGGAGCTTAACTGCCGGTCAGTGATGACATATAATTCTTTATTAAGATTTTGCGACTGCTCCAATAAACCGACCGCCTTATTGTACGCATCACCGAAATTATCGGCATCATAACCGGCGTTCGTTTCGGCGAGAACATTTTCGGCGATATCGCGGCTGAAGAATTTTTCTCCGGCCGGGAAATATGTCTTGCGATCATAGGGGATGACCAGGATTTCATCCGACTGCCCGAAATTTTCCAGGATAGACTCGGCGCTCTTTTTGGCCAGATCAAATGTTTCGCCGTCCTTTACCTGACGCTGCATCGAGGCCGAGCGGTCGAGCAGGATGACCGATGACACACCCGCATGCGACCCGATATAGCCGCCTTTGGTGGCGGGACGGGCAAAGGCCAGAACCGCAATTAATATAATGAGCATGCGCAGCAGCAGCAGGAGCAACTGGCGGATTTTAATCCGCCGGACCTGCCGCTTTTGCATCTCCTTGAGATGTTTGAGAGACGAGAATTCAATGATGCGGACCTTGCGTTTGGAGAACAGATGTATCAGGAGAGGGATAAGTGCGGCGGCCGCCGCAACCAGAACCGCTGAATTGAGGAAGTTGAACATGGCGAAATTATGACTTTAAATCAAGCAAAATTTTTATGTTTTGATTAAAACTTCTGCCAAGTTGAGAAAGAACATAGCCATTATTATTTTGCCACTCTGGCAATAAAAATACAAAACTAGGGCAACTGTCATTATAGATTATATCACTTTTTTTTATTTCAATACGTTTCGGAGGAAGCTCCGTTAAATTCTTAGCGTCATTATGCAATTTAGGTATATTCATCCATTGAATAAGAAGTCTATAAAGCCAAATATATTTTAAATATATATTTTTATCCTTTTCGTACTCAGAGAGTTTTTTTTCAATGACGGTCTTAAGTTCATCCAACTCCTGTTGGCTTGATTCTAAGAAAGGATTAATAGCCCAGTTTTGGTCATCGCATTGTACAAGAGTCCCCAGCATCCTATTATAATACCAATTATCAAGAACTTCATTTGGTGTGTTTGTAATTGGTAAATGTTTTATTCGAGAATATAAATTTGGATCCAGTATGCAAATTGGGTAGCTTATGCTTTTTTCCATTATATATGCATTTGTCAGACTTTGGCTAAGTATTAAATGATTCTCAGAACTATGGCGTGAATAGTGTTTGCCAAAAGACAAGCCACCTCTTATGAAGATATCTTCTTTTATTAGATCACATGTTAATGTTGGAATCACTTGCAGCAATCTACGAAAATTATAATCCATAAGAATAATGGAATCAGAAATTATAAAATATTTAAATCTGTCTTCTGGGTCTATATCCGTGAGGTGATCAATTATGTCCGCAGTCTTTCTATGCAAGGAAAGGTCCTTCTCAATTAATTTCTGAAATTTTAGGTACAGGTCTTTTGCTCTGTCCCAATCTTTCACGATCTCACTGAAACCAAGAATATCTAAATAGGCACAATAGAGATTTCTGGATTCAATAATGTCCATTACAGCTCGAACTCCCTATTTATTTCGCTACCTGCAATATGGTTTCTCTATGTACTGCTCGCATAGCTTGCGATAATAGTCGGCCAGAGGCACCGAAAGGGCGTCGCGATAGGATTCAATCGCTTTGGCATGATTTCCCTGAAGGTCGGCAAGCTCACCCAGATTCAGTTTTATCAATCCAAGGTAATAGGCCCTCAATTCGATAAAGTCGCATAATTCGAGATACTGCCTCGCTTCATCATACTCGCCCAGGCCCATCAGGGCCAGACCGGCCCGCAGTCTGAAAATCGGGTCCTCGGGTGCTTTCGGTATCATCTCGCGCGACCAGATCAGGGCATCGGAATAATAGCCTTCGGCTTTCGCGGAATCATGATAAGTCCCGGAGGCTCCATACATATCACCCAAAAACAGCATGATTTCAATCTTGCCGGGAACATTCGGCTCGATATTATAGTAATTTTCGGCCATCCGAATGGCTTTCGCAGTGTCGCTCCGGATGGCGGCGATTTTTGCCTGCATTAGACCGGCCGTGGCATAGGTAGTATCGAGCGTGAGAACGGTATCAAAACAGGCCCAGGCCCTGTCATACTCGCCGCTGATCCAGTACAGGTGGCCCAGCACCTGATAATACAGCGGGAGCCTGCTGTCGATTTCGATCAGCCGGTGGTATCCCTCGATGGCATCATAATAATGACCATATTGATAGTAGGTGGTGGACAGTTTTTTCCACGTATCGACCGAATCGGCGCCGGTCTGGTCATAGTGGGTCATCTGCTGGATGTATTCGATCATCTTATCGGACTGATAGAGAGCATTGGCCCGGGAAGCATAATAATCGAAGATACTTCGATCGAATGTAATGGTGTCGACACAGTAAAGCCATTCGTTTTCCAGCGAATCGAGCGGTTTGGCGAAGACTTCTTCAAGCTTTCTCAGGATAGTCAAATCATCGGCCTGATCGTACCATTTAATCGTTTTGGTGATGCCATAATTGTTGGCCAGATATTTGAGGAACGATGCCGCGCAGGTTTCGGCGGTTACCGGGTCGATGCTGTAATAGCCCGATGTGGTCAGGATATCTTTTATCTTTGGAACGGATGCTTCCTTTTTCAGTTTTTTCATGTTGTAGGGCACGAAGTCGAAATATCCGGCCAGGCCCTCGACGATAAACGGCGGGGCGTAGCCATGGATTTTAAGAAGCATCAGCATATTCGGCAGGATAACATCGACCGAAGAGAAATCGTGATTGTAGAGGGTGTACACCGTTGAACGGCCGGGGTCGATGGCATATCCGAACCGTTTATCCCAATTGATCGTTTCAACGGCGCACGGGCAGAGGTACAGGCCGATTTTGCCGGGGGTAGTTATGTCGAAGGCTTCGCGGAACCTGGTGTAGTCGGCCTCAAGATAATTCTTGACGTTGTTCCAGTGAAAGTCGCCTAGCGAACCTTTGACATAATACAGATCGAAATTGGCTGATGGATCCATCCCAAAATAGCGGTCATTGGCTTCAATCTCGCACAGCGGTTTGTCAATCCTGACCCGCTGACGGGGGCTGATCAGAAGCTGATACATGGAACCGTTCTTGCCGGGGATATTCTCGAACCTGGCCGGCAGATTATATTCAATACGAAACCTTTTGGCGGCATTGTACGGGTTGGGGCCGATGGTGACAAGGTGGCTGTTAAAAGTAACCGACTGCGTGTCGGCCGCCTCGATCGAAATATCGACGGTCATGTTGACCAGGAAAGTCGATATGCTTTTGCCGACATAGGCATCGATAGTGTCTCTGGTGATTTCGAAATAACGGTCGATTGCTTCCGGTTTTTGCCGGACGATTAGCTCGAACCGGATGGCATCCGATTCATCAGCACGAATTTCCGGGGTCAGGCATAAAAATGCCAGAAGCCCCACTGTTAATATCAGGGTTAATTTCTTCATATGTTTGTTCTACAACCAGAATTATCAAATGTTGGAATTAATTTTCCGCCAGGATGATTCTTCTGTCCTTCAAAACCGGCAAAACCGGTATTGAATCGATTTGTGAGGCGAATCTGACATCATCGGCAAACCCGATTTCAGCCAGATACCGCCCATGCTCGCCGTTGGCAATGGCCCCGGCGAGGCAGTTACTGTTGTTTTGATACAGCAGCAGGGCCAGGGCCGCGGCATCATTTAGTTCAAGTTCAAGATTGAATTCGGTCCGGAGCTTGTCAATAATCATTCCGCCGCACAGGGAATCCTCGATCGAAAAATCGCCTTCCTCTCCGGCGCAAAGTATTGCCACATCATCGCATGTTTGCGCCAGCCT
Source organism: candidate division Zixibacteria bacterium HGW-Zixibacteria-1 (assembly GCA_002838945.1). Taxonomy (NCBI): domain Bacteria; kingdom Pseudomonadati; phylum Candidatus Zixiibacteriota; species candidate division Zixibacteria bacterium HGW-Zixibacteria-1. The sequence goes on along the minus strand of PGXB01000007.1, from coordinate 22,059 downwards.
GGCCGCCACGGCCGAGATATTGACCAGCGCACAGGTAATGACCAGCTTGGAATGTCTGGCACGCGAATATAACTGGGTTCCGTTCGATGTGGTCAGAATCACTATTTTGCCCGAGACGGCATCCTCGTTATATTCGAGCGGCGAGTTCCCGAGGGTGAAATTCTCTATTTTGATTCCCTTTCGCTCACCGCCAAGGACCGTATCCTCGACGCCGATTTTGTATCTCATTTCGGCGGCCTCGCCCGGCTTTTTGACCGGTATGACCGCTTTGGCACCGCAACTAAGTGATCGGCAAATGGTTGTCGAGGCTCTCAGAACATCGATCAGGACCAGCGTCTTTTTGGACAGGCGCTCCTCATTGACCGGCCCCGGAACCAAAAATAAATCTACTCTCATTTATCTGTGCGTCGCTTCCTTATAGAAAGGTGGTTTGACCACGACGGCAGGGAAGACCTTATCCCTGATTTTAACCCCGACCTGATGGCCAAGCTTGGTCATTTCGAGCGGCAGATAGCCCATCGCTATCGGCTTTTGAAGCGACGGGGAGAAGGTACCCGAAGTGACATGGCCGACCACTTTGCCGTTGGCGACCAGTTCATGGCCATGCCGCGGAAAGGCGCGCCCCTCCAGTTCGAGACAGATCAGGCGTCGTTTGGGTTTTTCAAGTTTCTCTTTTTCAAGGATCTCACGGGCGATATAGCCGCCTTTCTCGAAACTCACGATCCAAGCCAGACCGGCTTCGATCGGATTGGTCGTCTGGTCGATGTCGTTACCGTAAAGGGTCATTTTCATTTCCAGCCGCAAGGAATCACGCGCGCCGAGCCCGATCAGTTTCATGTCATATTTTTTACCGGCCTTCACGGCCGCCGCCCAGATATCATCGGCGGCGTCGTGGGTGATGTAAATTTCGAAGCCATCCTCACCGGTATATCCGGTACGCGAAAAGAGGACTTCATGACCGGCTATCTTCGCCACCGCGGAATGATAGTAAGGTATGGAGTCCAGGTCATAGTTGCACATCTCGGCCACGACTTTCCAGGCATTGGGACCCTGGATGGCCAGCAGGCCGTATTCATCGGAGCGGTTGATGAGTCTGACATCGCCTTCCAGGTGATCTTCCAACCATTTGAAATCCTTGTCAAGATTCGAGGCATTGACCACCAGCATGTAACGATCCTTCAGGCGGTACACCAGCAGGTCATCGACAATGCCGCCGTCGTCATAGCACAAGCAGGAATATTGTATCTGACCGACAGTAAGTTTGGATGCATCATTGACGGTCAGCTTTTGAATAAAGGCAAGGGCATCCGGGCCGGACACATCGAATTCCCCCATGTGAGAGATGTCGAACATGCCGACATTTTTCCTGACGGCCAGGTGCTCCTCGGTGATGCCGGAATACTGGATCGGCATGAGATATCCGGCAAAGGGGACCATTTTGGCCCCCGCCTCTATATGGTATTTATTAAATGGAGTCTTTTTAGGCTCACGCTCGGGTTGTTCCGCCTCCACTCTTATTTACCTCCAGATCTGGTATAGTTAAGCAGACCACCGGCCATGATAATTGCACGCTGGCGTGGCGTCAGGCTGATGGTGAATTTATATGTATCGCCGGTTGACTTGTTTACGATTTCAACGGTGTCCGAATCTTTGACATATTTTCTGATATCCGGCATTTCGAGAACATGCCCCTGTTCGATCTTATCATAGTCGGCCGGATTGGCAAAGGTGGCGGGCAGGATGCCGAAATTAATCAGGTTGGCGAGGTGAATTCGGGCAAATGATTTGGTCACGACCATTTTGACACCCAGATACATCGGCGCCAGAGCGGCATGTTCCCGCGAAGAACCCTGACCGTAGTTATCACCGCCGACAATAAAGCCCCCGCCCTTTTCTTTGGCGCGCTTGGGGAAGTCGGGATCGATCACATTATAAACGAATTCGGAAATCTTGGGAATATTGGAACGAAGCGGCAGGACTTTGGCTCCGGCCGGCATGATATGATCGGTGGTAATATTGTCGCCGACTTTGAGAAGAACCTCTCCCGATATCGATTCGGCCATTTCTTTGTTCAGCGGCAGTTCGGCAATATTCGGGCCGCGGATGATTTTAACTTTGGCCGGCGTCTTTGACGGCGGGATAATACCACTATCATCAATCCTGATTGATTTCGGCATCTCGACTTTGGGATATTTTCCCAGTTCCCTGGGATCGGTGACTTCACCGGTAAGCGCCGCCGCCACGCAGGTTTCGGGGCTGGCCAGGTACACATTAGCGCTCTTGGTGCCGGAACGACCGAGGAAATTGCGGTTGAATGAGCGGATTGAGACCGCATCGGTTGACGGGGCCTGGCCCATGCCGATACACGGCCCGCAGGCCGATTCGATTATTCGGGCGCCGGAACCGATTATCTCGGCCAGGGCGCCGCTGTCGGCGATGGCTTCAAAGACTTGCTTTGATCCCGGCGAGATGGTCATTGAAACATTTGGATGAACCTTTTTCCCTTTGAGCATTTTTGCCACGCGGGTCAAATCGGTCAGGGATGAATTGGTGCAACTTCCGACGCACACCTGATTAACTTTTATTTTCTTGAGTTTTTTGACTTCAATAACATTGTCGGGCATGTGCGGCTGGGCAATAAGCGGCTCCAGCTTGCCGAGATCGATATCGATCACGCGGGAATATTCGGCATCGGGGTCGGCCTCGAGTTTTTTATAGACATCGCCCCGTTTCTGCCATTTCAAAAATTCTTTCGTATTTTCATCGGACGGGAAAATCGATGTGGTTGCGCCCAACTCCGCGCCCATATTGGTGATCGTGGCGCGTTCAGGAACGGTCAATCCGGCGACACCCGGGCCGCCATACTCGATAACTTTGCCGACGCCGCCCTTGACGGTCAAAATCCGAAGGACCTCGAGGATGACATCCTTGGCAGTCACGAACGGTCTGAGTTTGCCTTTCAGCCGAATGTTGATGACTTCGGGCATTTTAAGGTAGAAGGGACCGCCGCCCATGGCCACCGCCACATCGAGTCCGCCCGCGCCCATGGCCATCATGCCGATACCGCCGCCGGTGGGGGTATGGGAATCCGAACCCAGCAGGGTTTTGCCGGGGGCACCGAAGCGTTCCAGATGTACCTGGTGGCAGATGCCATTGCCGGGGCGTGAAAAATATATGCCATACTTGGAAGCTACGGACTGAAGATATTGATGATCGTCGGCATTTTCAAAGCTGGCCTGAAGCATATTATGATCGACATATGAAACCGAGACTTCGGTTTTGACCCTTTTTAAACCCAGGGCCTCGAATTGTAAATAGGCCATGGTGCCGGTGGCATCCTGGGTTAAGGTTTGATCGATTTTTATGGCTATATCTTCGCCGGGGATCATCTTTCCAGTTACAATGTGATCTGCGATGATTTTTTCAGTTATGTTTTTGCCCATTCTACAACTCCTTCAATAGACGCTTTTTATATCAAGAATACATAAGAAACGGACTGCATCCGAAAAGTCAATAATTTTGTTTGGAGTAAAAAATGGGGATATTTTGGCAAAAGGCGATATAAATAGATTTTTTTGGAGTAAATTGTGAAAAAATATCGAATTTTTGAAAAAAAGAACATTTTTATTGTATCAAAACTTCGTCATATTACTCTTAGAGATATGGACATGCTAAAATTACGGACACCAGCGAAAATTAATTTATTTTTGAATGTGTTGGGGATGAGACCCGACGGATTTCACGACATCTGTTCGTGGTTCCAGGCGATAGACCTCTTTGATAATTTAACCTTTACCAAAGGGGATAAAAGGGGGCTAAACCTTTATTGTGAAGGTGCTTATGCAGTACCAACAGGCGATGGGAACCTGATAACCAAGACCGCCCGGCTAATGTTGGACAGGTTTGTTCCGGAGGGCGGGATCGATATAATTCTTCAGAAAAACATACCGGTTGCCGCCGGCATGGCCGGAGGGTCATCTGACTCGGCAGCAACAATATACGCCATTAATAAACTTTTCGAATTGGATCTTGATACCAGTGAAATGATCAAAATCGGCCTTGAGCTTGGTTCCGATATTCCTTTCTTCTTTTCATCGGGGCAGGCTGAGGTCACCGGAAGGGGTGATAAGATAAGGGATATTAATCTGCCTTTTGATTATTCGATTGCATTAGTTGTTCCCAAAATTGCAGTTTCAACAAAAGAGAGTTATGAGCGGCTTAATTTGGGCTTGACATCATCGGATGCCGGCGTTAAGTTCTCAGCTTGTAGTGATTTCGCGGATTTGGTCGCACAGATCATGACGCTGGGAAATGATTTTGAGACGAATCATTTCAGCCGCTACCCTGTCCTGACTCAAATCGGGCGGATGTTAAAATCCGCCGGAGCCTTATTGGCTCGAATGAGTGGATCAGGACCGACAATGTTCGGCCTTTTTGGGAACAAGCCCGATGAGAAGGTTTTTTCTCAGTTAACCCAGGGGGAGTGGGATATTTTCTTTGTGCGTCCGATTTCTCTGCCAGCCTGGGACGGATTTATTTAATTTTTAGGTCGGCTGGAGGATTTACCGTGGAAATAACTGAAGTGCGTATTATATTACGCGACGAAGACAAATTAAAGGGCTTTGCCAATGTAACCTTCGACGATATGTTCGTTATTCGCGGGATGAAGATTATTTCGGGAGGCCGGGGCTTTTTTGTATCCATGCCGAGCCGTCGGAGACCCGATGGGACTCATCAGGATATTGCTCACCCGGTTAATAACGATGCCCGCAGAGTTGTCGAGGAGGCGGTCCTTAAGGCTTATGAAGTGGAATTGAAAAGCCGTACCGAAGTCTATTAAACTGGGGTGTCGTCAAGCGGTAAGACACAAGCCTTTGGAGCTTGCATTCGCAGGTTCGAATCCTGCCACCCCAGCATATTAGGATGTTTTGGCCTGTCGGTCTGCCTAAGCGGTCATTCTCCCAAAGTAATCCGAGTTTTATAGATGTCCAATCCTGCCGGCTTATAAAAATATTATGTGCCGGCCATCGGTCCATTCCTTCAAATACCTTCCAAAAGTGAAAGCGTTCTGCGCCAACCCCTGTTATAGAATCTCGGTTATTGATTCCCGTTTGCATAAGGGTCATTTCACTATATTGATCTTAGATTATTCGATTGTAATTCTTGGAGGGCCAATGCTTTTGGCTCAAACATCAATAATCTGCTCCCACTTTACCGCGTCCGGCGCCGGAACCAATTTATTAATATTCCCTTAAATTACCATTTGCCAAAACCTCGGTTTTCTATTATAATACTTGACTTGAGAAGACGGGTTTTTAAAAAATTGGGGAAGAACCGTGCCTGAGTTGAAGTTAATTACCGGTAATTCGAACCGCCCCCTGGCGGAAAAAATTGCCAAGTATATTGGAATTGAGCTGGCCGCTTGTGAGGTAAAGCGGTTCTCGGACGGTGAGATATTTGTCCAGATTAATGAGAATATCCGCGGGGCCGATGTATTCATTATACAGCCCACTAATGCTCCGGCGGATAATATCATTGAGCTGTTGATGCTCATTGAAGCTTCGCGGCGGGCCTCGGCCGCCAGGATAACGGCGGTAATTCCTTATTTCGGTTATGCGCGGCAGGATCGCAAAGACCGGCCCCGGGTGGCGATTGCGGCCAAGTTAATGGCTAATCTGATCACGACTGCGGGCGCCCAGAGGATTATCACGCTGGATCTTCACGCTTCCCAAATTCAGGGTTTCTTCGATCTTCCTCACGACCACCTTTATTCGACCAGAGTCTTTAAGGATATGGTTTCAAATATTGAGTGCGATCCGCTCGTAATCGTTTCGCCGGATGTCGGTTCGATAAAAATGGCGAGGGCCTTTGCCAAGCATTTTAAGGCCGACCTGGCCATTATAGATAAGAGGCGCCCGGCGCCGAATTTTTCGGAAGTGGTCAATATTATCGGTAATGTAAAGGATAAGAATATTATAATTCGCGATGATATGGTTGATACCGCCGGCACTCTGTGCCAGGCCGCCAATGCTTTGGCCAATGCCGGGGCGATCAGCATTATGGCGATTTGTACGCATGCCGTGCTTTCCGGTAATGCCATAGAAAGAATCCAGGAATCGGCTATAAAGAAGATGTTTATTTCCGATTCGATAAATGGACCTCAGAAAAAACTGACGGATAAATTTGAGGTGATGTCCTGCGCCAATCTTTTTGGCGAAGCCATTATGAGAATATCGGGTGAAAAATCGGTTTCTTCGCTGTTTAACGATTTTCCCGACTGATATGAAAATAAATATTTGGAGGTTGAGATAGAAATGGATGAAATCAAACTTATTGCCGAACGAAGAGACGGCGTTGGAAAAGGTACTGCCCGCAAATTGCGAGCAAGAGGACTGATGCCAGGCGTGGTTTACGGCCCGGAGACGGAAGCGCAACCGGTTTCGATCAATATCAAAGAACTGGCGGCTCTGCTGCGTGCGCAGGGCGGCACCGGTAAACTGATCGATCTTAATCTGAATGATGAGAAGGAGCCGCGCAAGGTCATTATCCGCGAACTGCAAAGGGAACCGGTAACCGGCGGGTATGAACATGTCGATTTTTATCAGGTTTCCATGAAGAAGAAACTCAATATGACGGTCCGCGTGCACCTTACCGGAACACCCGAGGGGGTCAAGCTGGGCGGCATATTGCAGCATATTCTTCGCGATCTCGAGATCGCCTGCCTGCCTATCGATATTCCGGACAGGATAGAGCTGGATGTCTCCAAGCTGGAGATTGGCGACTCGATTCATGTCAGCTACATACAGCTCGATAAAGTGGATATTCTAACCCCTCCGGTGCGGACGATTGTGACGGTCGTTCCGCCGACAGTCATCAAGGTTGCCGAAGCGGCTGCCGGTGAAGGCGCCGAAGGCGAAGCGGCTGAAGGCGAGGCTGCCGAGGGTGCTGCCGAAGGCGAAGAAAAGAAAGAAGAGACCGAGAAGAAATAGTTTTTTTATTTGCAGAATTTCGGCAAATCGAACAGGAATTAAAGACCGCTCATATGAGCGGTCTTTTTTTTGCACGAGAGATTTCAGTTCAGACTTATATTTATCGAGTTATGAAAGCTGCGATACTAACAATGCCCATTAGAAGTGATTATATAGTACTGATAAATTTTGACAGGATATCGGTATATAAACGATAGAGAAAGATGATCCAGACAGACAGATTAAGAATCCCCCGGATCCGGACATAAATCGGCCGGTCATTAAATTGCGGAATCCGTTTGTTGCGCAGGATCGCGGCGAAGGCTCGCCCGTAATTGATCGATGACATGGTGAAGAATATCAGGACGATCCAGAAGAAGAGATTTATGCCGAACTCAAAACGAAGAATATAGCTTCCCAGAAGTATCGCCAGTGACGCGAAATAATATTTTCCACTGAGACTCGAGGCCGCGATTTCATGGCGGCCCCTTATAATTTTAAGGCCCGCGGTCAGAATCACCAAATCGCGGAGAAATACGGCAACGGCCAGCCAGATGGGGAAATCCCGGAAGATGATAAGTTCGATGATCAATATAATGGCCAGAAGTTTGTCGGCCAGCGGGTCGAGAATGTGTCCCATGGCGGTAATTTGATTCAGTTTGCGAGCCATCAGGCCGTCCAGAAAATCGGTGGCCCCGGCTGCGATAAGCAGGCCAGCGGCGGTCAGGGCGCCGGCATCGCTGTCTTGTGCCAGAAAATAAGCGATCGGAGCGGTCAGGGCAATGCGGAGCAGCGACATCAAATTGGGGGGGAGGAGCAAGTCGCCGGTTTTGATGTTTAATTTTATACTCAACAGTCGATTCTCGAAAAGCAAAATTATTTAAATACGATTTGAGGATAAGTCTTTTATGCCTGTCAGTCAACAGTGATTGCAGGGGGGGTCGATCGCCGACCGGCGATGCACCTAATGTTATCAGGTGCATCCGGCGGCATTGCCCCAGCCGCAAATCGGGCAGCGGATAATACGCCCCGGTTCCCGAATCAATTTGGCAAAACGGCAATTGGGGCAGAGTTGCCCCTCCTTGATATAAATTACCGTTTCCGACTTCGACGGCATGGGGCAGGCCGGATCAGTCTTATTTTCGGGTCCATTTTTGGTCACATCCGATAATATATTCGAAATGCGCTTGGCCTTCAAAATATAAATGATGGGCTCGGACAAAAAAATCGGTAATTATGGAAATTCCGGAGCCTGAAAAAGGCTATGCCGGAACATGTTCGGCGACGTTAGGCTGACAGGCTTCATAGCCTGCATCTATCCGGCATTGCGCCCAAATTTTATAGAGCTCGTCGGAATCAGTATGCCGGTTGATGACTTTATCCAATTTGCCATTGTTGACCAGCCGGTCGAGCGTTTCCAGCCCGAGCCGGTCAAAAGCGGCCAGCATTTCGAATTTCATTACTTCCAGCGCCTTCCGGGGCGAGAAGGCTTCGCGATAGGGACGTTCCGATGTCAGGGCATCAAAGACATCGGCCAGGCAAATTACTCTGGCGCCAAGCGGAATATCTTCGCCGGCAAGACCGGTCGGGTATCCGGTTCCGTCATATTTTTCATGATGATAGCGTATCAGCGGGATAACATTCCAGGGAAGGGTGATTCCGGACAGGAGTTGAACGCCGGCATCGGGATGATTTTTGATTTCTTCATATTCCTCGCTGGTCAGGCGACCGGTCTTTTTGAGGATCTCGTCGGGGGTCTTCAGTTTTCCGATATCATGCAGCAGTGCTCCGGCGACAACCGCCTTGATGTCATGATCGGAGAGGCCCAGACTTCGGGCCAGGATCAAAGAAATATTTGCCACGCGATCGGAATGACCCTTGGTATAAGGATCCTTCTGATCGACTTTGCCTGCCATAGCCTCAAAAATCCTGAGATACAACTCCTCGATAGAGCTGATCAGTTTTTCGGTTTTTTCGACGCGCCCGGTGACATCAAGTTGATGGAAAAGCTTAAAGGCGGATTCGAGCACCTGGAGCGCTTCCACATGCTGTTCGGTAATAAGAAAGAGGTTTCCCTTTTCAAAAAGAACTTCGGCTTGTTGATATTGCAGGCCGAGTTCCTCGCAGAGTTCCAGAGCCCGGTCGAAACAATCAAGAGCCTTGTCAAAGTCCTGTTCATGCAGGGCAATTTTCCCGGTCAACTTACCGACTTCGGCCAATTGCCCGTTTTTCAAATTTTTTCTCAGGAAATAATCTTCGGCCGCATCCAGGTACTGTTTGGCCCGGGAAAAAGCGCCCATTTTCAATGATAAGTCAGTCAGATTAATGTTCAGAATCAGCAGGAGCGAAGCATCCTTAATGGTCCCGGCCACATCCAGAGCCGACTGAAAGATGTCGCGGGCGTTTTCATACTGCTCCTGCTCCATAAGGGTGATTCCAATATTATTCAGATTATAGGCGCTTTTTCTGACTTCACCTTCCTGATCATATACTTCTCTTGCCCTGTAATAGCAATCAAGAGCGGCTTTCCAGTCGCCCTTGATGTTCTTGATGGTCCCGAGATTATTGTGAAGGTCCGCGTAGAGAAGTCTGAAATTGTTCTCGAGCGAGATTCCAATGGCCTCCTCGTAAACGGTCTCGGCGTCATCGAACTCACCAAGTTCGATATAGATGACGCCCAGATTCCGGAGGCTCCGGCAGACTCCGTTGGAGTCATTCAGCCGGCGGTAACCCGAAAGGGCGCGATGGACATAGCCAAGGGCCCGGTCATGCTCTCCGGTTTTAGCCAGAAGCTGACCGATTTCGAGAAAGACTTCGACCCGCTGTTCAACCAGTTTATGATTCTGGCAGAATTCAAGCAGTTTCTGGTATTCGTCGACCGCTTCAGAGTATCGCCCCATTTTGGAAAGAGCCCGCCCTTTTTCGCTATGCAGTTCATAGCGTAGTTCCAGCGAATCATTCGGAAGCCCCTTGCGCTCGCACAATTCCTCCATTGTCGAGAGGTGTCTAAGGGCGCGTTCATAATCGAATTCGGCAATGGCTGTGCGGGCCAGGCTGAGAAACTCGGACAGAGTGTCATTCCAGTTGCCGTTTCCGCTTTCCTGTGCCCGAATGTTGTCCAATTGCACCATTGCCTTCACCCTTTGAAATTAGATTCTTAGTGAATGTTTCGCCGAAGCTTCCAAAACCTTTAGCTTGTTTATTGCTTTTTCAAGCTGTGCACCACCGGTTTTCTTAAAAAGTGTTATTGCCGCTTCCAGGCGCGAGCGGGCCATTTCGGCCTGCCCCCGTTCAATTGCCACCAATCCGGCTTCATAAAGGATTTCACCTTCGTGCTGCAAAAGGCCGTGTTCGCGCGCTTTTACCAGGGTCTGCTCCAGAATATTTTCGGCTCCGGTCAGGTCGCCGGTCATCCTCATCGCCACGGCCTCGATTATGGATAGATCTGCCGCCAGATTGGGGGATTTGAGCGTTTCAAGCAATTCCCCGGCCGATTTGATCAGTGACCGTGCCGCGACGGCGTCGCCCTGTCGCAAGTGTAGTTTGGCCATGTTCTGATAACAAAGTTCCACCAGTGTGGCATCTTTGCTCTCCAGGGCCAGAGACAGGGCTTCCTCGAGCGCTGTGGACGCATTTGCAAATTCGCTTATTTCCAGATAAGCCAGACCGATATTATGAAGGACATAGGCTTCTCTGAGCCTGTTGCCTGATCGCCTGAAATCGGATAAACACAGCTTAAATATCTTAATCGACTCATGCTGTTTGCCTTCAATTGATTTGATGGCTCCTTGAGTGTTAAGTATGGTGGCGCGCAGTTGAAAGTCGCCGGAATGAGTCGCCCAACCGACGGCTTTTTCACACAGAGAGTTCGAATCGCTGAATTGCCCGAGCTGGAATTTCATATTGGCGAGATTCCGGACTGATTCGGCCGCACCTTTGAAGTAACCCTGGTCAAGGAATAATGAGGTCGCCTGATTGTAAGCGTCTTCGGCCCGGCTCCATTCACCGGTCTGCATATGAATCCGGCCGATTTCTTTGGATATCTCGCCACGGATGACTTTATCCTCTGAGGATTCCTTTCGCTTGAGTGCATCATTGAGCAATTGAAATGCAATCGTAATGTTGCCCTGCTTCATCCAGTCCCTGGCCAGTTCGAGCAGTTGCTGTGCGCTGTGGGTCATACGATCACCTCTCTTTCGATCTGCACTGGTCTTCATATTAATTACCACCTGTTACCGTTTTGTTAACCGGTTCAGTCTCCTTAGTCAGAAATCAGTCCGTAAGCAGAGAAGTGATTGACAAATGCCGTAACTGTCTTGTTTTCAAAATTGATTTCACAATCAATAATGTCCCAGTGATCGAACGAGTCATTGTACCATGCCATCTTGATCGAGGTTTCATCGATTCCGGTAAGATCGGCGTCGCGATAACTCATGACAACCTTGACCGGCATATTAAATACCAGACCGTCGGTTCCGAAGTGATTTTCGAAAACGAAGAGGTCGGGGATGGCAATAGAAATCAAAGTGTCATTGTTCAGAGACCCGGGCGGGAAAGACAGTTCCACATCAATGAGGCTGACGACACCGCCCAGCTGTGCGGATATGATGGTTTCCACATAGGCCGAATCGCCCAGAATTTTGGCGGCCGAAGCGGCGCGTGTTAGCAGAATTGGATTATCGGCTATAACCGGTTCATCGTTCGCAGTCGGTAATTGCGAACAACCCATGATTCCGACAAAGCACAGAGCGGCCAGGAGTGCCATGACTGACGTGAAGTTTCTAACCTTGGACATACTCTCTCCTTTCGGTTTTCATCTTCGTTCTTGTATCAGAATACATATTCAATTCTTATGCCGGTCCCGCATAATATTAGACAACTTTTTCACTGGCAAAGAGTTACGGGATGCTATGAGGTGTTCGCAAATAGCCGGAATCAGTCACAAATCGGATCGACCGGTATAGAATGGACCAGTCGGTTTTTTTACAAATATTCTAAAATAGAATTGACTTAATTGATTGATAACGACTTATGAGTGATAATGATGGGTGGTCTATTTTGTGCCAGGAGCAACACAAGTGCGACGATCCTTTTCAAGATTGTTCTCTTCCATGATCCTGCGAAGCCTTGCCCGTGATATATTCAGAATCCTGGCGGCCTCGGAACGGTTCCACTCGACCATGTTCAGGATTTCACCAACCACCTGGCGCTCAATTGATTTAAGCGGAATGCCATGCTCGGGGATTTCGATAACGATATTGCGTCTTTCCCTGATTTTCTCACGGCCGTTTCGCATGGCGCTACTTATTTCCTCGGCATCGACCTTATTGCCGGTCGAAAGCAGGACGGCCCGCTCGATAACATTCCTTAATTCTCTGACATTGCCCGGCCACTTATGATTGAGAAGTTTCTTTATGGCTGAATCGCTGATGGTTAAATCCGGCTTACTATATAATGAGCGATAAAAGTCAAAATTGTGATAGGCCAACTCGCTGATATCTTCAATACGCTCTCGCAGGGGTGGCAGGTGTATGGCTATCAGATTCAGCCGGAAAAGAAGATCCTGGCGAAATCGATTTTGCTTTACCGCTTCCTCAAGATCAATGTTGGTGGCCGCAATCACCCTGACATTAATATCTTTCTCTTCAACCCCTCCCAAAGGTCTCAGCTTGCGGCTCTCCAGAATCTTGAGCAGCTTGGCCTGCGCCGATATAGTCAGGTTGCCGATTTCATCCAGAAAAATAGTGCCTTTATCGGCAAATTCGAATAAGCCGATTTTATCGGACTTGGCGCCGGTAAATGATCCCTTTTTATGTCCGAACAGTTCGGATTCAAACAGTTCATCCGGTATCGCCGAGCAATTGACTTCAATAAAGTGTTTGTCTTTCCTGACGCCACAATAATGCATCACCTTGGCCAGCAGATCTTTCCCGGTTCCGGTCTCCCCGAAAAGGATGGCATTGGGATAATCGACATCGCTGAGATTATCGATTATCTGTTTGATCTCATTTATTCGAGGGGAGATCCCGATGATCGATGCCGGGGTATATTGATTCCCGGCTGTGTGAACAGGCGGGGGATCAGTGGCGGCAGGCGCCTCGGCATAGGATGAGACCCGTGTCTGGTATTGGTCCCGGGTCAGGATTTCAGAAACGCCCATCCTGGCGACTTCAATGGTTTGATTCGGAGAAATGGATTTGGAAATACCGATTATTTGCAATTTTTCGAAGGATGTTGATAGTTCCTTCAGAAATTCGGGGCTGCGGAATTTTTCATCATCCAGATCAACGAAGGCGGTGCTGCCGGAATAATCCGTATCCGGTATGGCGGCCGTATCCTGTAAAGTGACACTGCTATCCTGATGAGAATCCGGTGAGCGCAGACGTTCCCATTCATCAAGAAACAGTCTGGCTCCAAAGACTATTACTCTGGAGGGACAACTTCTTTCCATATAAGAGGTTATCGGCACGGGAGAAATATAATTAAGAAGGGCGTCGAGCCACCTATTTCCGGCAAGGTTCCAAGTTTTGTCAATGTTTGACGGGGTGGGTTATCCAGTTCAATCATAACAGCTTAGGTTTATTGATGGAGTTTTTTGTTGATTGTATCGGAAGTTTTCACAATCGTCATTGTATAAATAAAAGAAAGAGGAGGCATTTATGAGAAGAACAGCTCTTCTGTTCCTGCTTGCGGGAACATTGATTTGGGGCACAGTTGTGGCTGATGAGATATCGGTCACTGTCTATAATAGTAATCTGGGTGTGGTGCATGAAACCCGAACCCTGAATTTCGAAAAGGGAAGCGGCCGCGTTTCATTTACCGATGTTCCATCACAGATTGATCCGACTTCAGTTGGATTCGAAATGTCCGATCCGGGCAAATCGGCGGTCATCCTTGAGCAGAATTACGCCTATGACCTGGTTTCGCCGGAAAAAATATATTCCAAATATATTGATAAGAAGATTGATCTCTTTGACAAATCGGGCAATATTTTCAGCGGAACGCTGTTATCATTCTCCGGCGGGGCCTTTGTTCTCAGGGAAGATAACAGCAAGGTCCAGATTGTCCGGGTGGAACAGGTTGTCAATGCCAATTTCCCCGAACTCCCCGAAGGGTTGATCACACGGCCGACACTTTTCTGGCTTTACGATTCCGATTTTTCGGGCAAGGCCGACTGCGAAGTCAGTTACCAGACCAGCGGGATCGACTGGAATGCCGAATATGTGGGGATTCTTTCCGGCGACGAGAAGAATCTTGATCTGACCGGCTGGTCGTCAATCAATAATCGGTCGGGGGCGACTTATAAAAATGCCACGCTAAAATTAATTGCGGGTGATATTCACCGTGCCCCGACGCCCCGCATGCGCGCGCCGATGGGTATGGCTGATGAAGCCGTCATGTTGAAGTCTTCCGCGGCCGGTTTTGAAGAGAAGGAATTTTTCGAGTATCATATGTATACACTTCCGCGGAAAGCGACCATTGCTGATAATGAGATAAAGCAGATCGCCCTATTCGAGCCGGCTTCCACCACCATCAAAAAGGAGTATTATTATCAGCCGGCATTTAATGCCAAAAAAGTCAAAGTTGTCATAAAGTTCACCAATTCCAAAGAGGCCGGACTGGGAATTCCTCTGCCGGCGGGACGGACAAGGGTTTTTAAGGCCGATGACGACGGCTCGATGGTTCTTCTCGGTGAAGATAATATCGATCATACGCCGCGGGACGAAGAAGTTAAGCTCACGATCGGTTATGCTTTTGATATCTCGGCCGAAGAAACAGTGCTTGGTTATAATAGAATTTCTCCGCAGATAGATGAACGTGAATATAAGATTGAATTGCGCAATCACAAGAAAGAAAACGTCTCAATAATAATTGAAAAACAACTTTATGGCGACTGGGACGTGACGCAGTCGAGCCATGAGTTCAAGAAGAAGGATGCCAACACGTTAACCTTCGAAGTGCCGGTCAAGGCGGACGGCAAGGAGGTCGTGAAATACATGGTCAGGACTTCGAGATAAAAAAAATGTACGGGGTTGACATAATTATGAAAAGATATTAAATTCGCAAACTATGTTGTAAGGTAACCGGCAATTGTGAAACAGGAGGAAATGATGAAATATTTTAGATATCTGACGGTTCTGTTTTTATTGACAGCTTTGGCCCTGCCCGCAATGGCACAAAGGAAAGAGGCCGTCAAAAGCGAAGGGGCCTTGTTGTCATCGGCCAGAATCGCTCTATATGCCAATCCGCCCCGAATCGAGGAGGCGCTAGAGCTCTGCAATCAGGTATTATCGCTGCATGGGCCGCATCCGGAAGCTTACTATTATAAAGGCAATATTTTCAGCGAGTACGCCAGCCGGGAATATGATCTTCGCAAGAAAATCGATTTTCTGGATACAATGTCGGTTTATTATGATTCTCTTTTTGAATCCTGCGGCGATAATGATATAAAGAAGAAGTGGAAAAAGAATTGCAGCGAATTTATCAAAAGAGTCGATTCTATCAAGGCCTATTACTGGCGCGAAAATTATAATAATGCGGTTCAAATCCTGGGTAACCTTGATGAAAAATATCAGACAGACATAGACAATGCCGTGGATGAGACCTCAAAAGAGGCGGCAATCGCGGCCAGGGCCGCGGCTGTCGACAGTTCGGCCATGTATTTCAGGTCGGCTATTCTGGTTATTCCGGACAGTTCGCAATGCTATGAAGGACTGGGGCTTGTTTTTGACCGTAACGATCAATTTGATTCGTCGGCGGTCTGGTTTATCGAAGCGAGTAAAATGAAGCCGGGTGAGGCCAATATGGCCATGAATGCCGCTTATGCCTTTATTCAGAATCGTGACTGGCAGAATGCCGTAACCTGGTTTAACAAAGTGGTTGAGTTGATTCCTGATGATGCTACCACAATGATGAATATCGCTGCTTGTTATAACAATCTTCAGAATTATGATTCCGCCTATTCATATAATATGATGGCGCTCAAGGCAAATCCCAACGATGCGGTGGCTTTTATCGATATCGGCAAGTACTGGCTGGTCAAGTCCCGCGATTTCTCGGATTCCGTAAAGTATTATCAGGATCTTGCGGATGGCAAGGGGGCCGAACGCAATATCAAGATGCGTGATAACATGTTCGACTCATCATCGGTTTATTTCAAGAAGGGTCTGGACCTGGACGCTGAAAATATGGATGCTCTTACCAATTTCGGCATTATCAGCATGATTCGCGGCAAATATGATGATGCTCTGGGCGTCTTCGAAAAACTCGCCGAGATTGAGCCGTTTCGCAAAGAACATTGGATTGACATGGGAGATTGTCTGATCCAGTTGCAGCGATTCGACGAGGCCCTGACGCCTTTTGAAAAAGCAGCAGAAATCGATCCCAGTGATGTAAAGGTCTGGACCGTTCTGGTTGATCTTTATACTTCGGCGGGCAAGGAGACAGAAGCCAAAGAGGCCAGGGATAAGATTGCCGAACTTGAGAATCTTTAATTGATTTTAGATAAAACAACAAGGCAGGTCTAACGCGACCTGCCTTTTTTTTCCGATGACAAAACAATTACTAAACATTGCCGTTCCGAATACTCCCAACCGGTTGTTTACCTATTTGGAACCGGAACAGGCGCAAAGACCGCTTCAGCCGGGGCAAAGAGTCATAGTCCCTTTCGGGCGCCGCCGCGCCATCGGGTATTTTATCGAAACGGCGACAAAAAAACCGGAAGCGAAGCTAAGAAATGTAACGGAGATTCTTGATCCCCAGCCTCTCTTCGATGATAAGCTTATCAAGTTCCTCAAATGGATGGCCTCGTATTATTATGTTAATTCGGCCGATGTCTTCAATGCGGCGCTTCCGCCCGATATGCGAAAAATAAAGAAGCCGAATTATATCATTACCGAATATTTTATTGAGGCGGCTGATGAATTGCAGATTCCCGAAAAAATAAGGGAATCATTAAAAAAGAAATCATCCCTGCGGCCTCGTGATATTACCCTGCTGGAAAAAATGGTGCCCGGTGCAGCTGAGAAACTGCTTGATAAGGGTGGAATTAGGCCAAGCTGGGTGGATGAGTCTGGGGTCATTTCCGGACTTTTGCTGGGATATAAAATAGATAGTGCTCTGTCAGCGGAGAAAGATGTCTCCGGGTATCTTGATAAGATCAGTGCTTCGGATCATTTGTTGAACAAGTCCGATATTATTTCATCCGGAATCAGCGAGTATCGTTTTAAAAAGCTTCTTGATTGCGGAGCCGTTAAACCTGTTTATGGGATGCCGGATCTTTTTGCGTATTTCAAGCCGCGCCCGGATATCGAAAAAATAAAACCGACCGACGAGCAAACGGCGGCCATCGAAGCGATTACGGCGGCATCCGGCAAGTTTGACCCGTTTCTGCTGTATGGAATCACCGGATCAGGCAAAACTCTGGTGTACTGTCATGCTGCCCGAAAGATCCTTGAACGGAAGCAGACGGTTCTCGTTCTGGTGCCTGAAATAGCCTTGGCCGGGACGCTTTTGAGTTATTTCAAGAGCTTTTTCGGCAACGAAATCGCCCTGCTTCATTCGGCCCTGGGTGCAAGGGAGAGAGTGCTGGTCTGGCAGAATATCAAGGGCGGCAAGTACCGGATAGTTATCGGCGCAAGGTCGGCCATCTTTGCACCGCTGCCCGATCTGGGCTTGATCATTGTCGATGAAGAACATGATGAGTCGTATAAGCAGGATGATCCGGCGCCGAGGTTCCAGGCGCGGGATGCAGCCGTGATGCGGGCCAAGCTTGCCGGAGTACCGGTCGTGCTGGGTTCGGCGTCACCCTCGGTGGAATCCTTTTACAATGCCGAGCAGGGCCGCTACCGCCTTCTGAAACTGACCCGTCGCCCGGAAGAGGCAGCGATACCGCTGGTGCGGCTGATTGATTTGCGCGAAGAACCGCCGGTCAGGGACAATCCCTTTTTTACGCACCCGTTGCTGAGAATGATCAGGGAGTCGCTGGATAAGGACCAGCAGGTCATTTTGTACCTTAACCGCCGGGGATTCTCGCCCAGAATAAAATGCACCGACTGCGGCCACACGCCCGAATGTCCGCACTGCAATATCAGCCTGACCTATCATAAATCGGGAAATCGGTTGATGTGTCATTTCTGCGGCTATATCAACGCGGGGTATAATATCTGCGCCGGATGCGGCGGGGATCATTTTGTATATCTGGGGACAGGAACGCAGAAAATCGAGGATCAGATCGGAGAGCTGGTCAAACAGGCGAGGGTCGTTCGGCTCGACTCGGACAGTGCTTCCGGCCGCGAGAGGGCGCATTTGATATTATCCGACTTTGCATCAAAGAAGTACAACCTGTTACTCGGGACGCAGATGGTTACGAAGGGGATCGATTTCCCGGACGTTTCGCTGGTCGGTGTCTTGATGGCTGATATCGGGATGGATATGCCGGATTTCCGGGCCTCGGAAAAACTCTTTGCGAAATTAATACAGGTGGCGGGCCGATCCGGACGCGGGATCATTCCGGGTGAGGTGGTTATCCAGACATTCAGGCCGGAACTTGACCTTATCGATGATGCCGCACGGCAGGACTACGAATCATTTTATGCCCGGGAGATTCAATCACGTCGGGAGTTGTTGTATCCGCCGTTTTCGCATATTATCAATTTCAGGTTCGCATCAGTGAAGGAAGATGCCGCCATAAAACAGTCGCTTGGATTCAAGGATAGGCTTGAGGCCAGACTGAGTGAGGTCGGTCTCAAGGTTCAAATCCTCGGGCCGGCGCCGTGCCCGCTGTATCGTCTGCGCGGAATGTACCGCCGCCACATGTTCGTGAAGACCAAGTCGATTTTGAAATTTATTGGTTTTCTCGGGACCTGGGAACAGGCCGAAGCTAACTACGGCCTGCCGTCTTCGATCAGGTTGACGATCGACATTGATCCTTATGATATGATGTAGCAGCGACATTATTATTTTTTATAAAAAAGGACAGCTGTTATAGCTGTCCTTTTTTAATTGTATCAACGGGGTAAACCTATGGACAGGTCGGAGCAGGACCGCCTTTATACAGGAAACTTACCAAATAGGTGGCATCAAGTAAATTAGTCGAGTTACTGTTATTGACATCGCCCGCTTCGACAGGAATCGGCAGCGGGCCGCCTTTGTACAGATAGCTTATCAAATAGGTGACATCGAGAAGATTAATGCTCAAATTGCCGTCGACATCACCGCACATGTACGACGGCATATCGGTAACGGTCAGCATCACCGGCACCGGCCAGAGGGTGTCGGCAGGGTCAGAGTCATTATTGGAGATGAGAACATTGGAATTGTACAACCCGGTATCGAGATCGACGGAAGATATCATGCAAAAAACGGTATCGGCGAGACCGGCTCCGATGGAGCCGCTGAATTTCGAAAGAATCAGCCATTGCTTCGGCCGGTCAAAACGGATGGCGAGACCATCACTCAAATAGGGCGTAAGGTAGGCCACTTCGAGGCCATCGGTTCCGCCCTGATTTTCGATTCCAACCGCGCATGAAGCGACATCAAATCCGGCGGCGATGCTGTTGTATTGGAAGGTTATGGTTCCGTCAGATTCCATGATCACTTCCGCGTTGATGGCATCACCGGCATTTCCGTTGTACTCGGGATAATTTACGAATTGTATGATACATTTTTCTCCGTCGGACTGCATGAAAACCTGACCGCCCGGATTATTTATGTTGGTTATGTCGAGGTCATCCCACAGCCAGGCCAGAAAGGCATTGGGCGTATTTCCGCTGGGAATGGCCACCTTGGTGCGGGATTTCAGATTGGTCGTGTCGAAACCGATCAATCCATTTGATCCGGCATAAAACTGAGTATAATTATCATCATAAAACGGGAAAGTGAAACCGATCTCAAACGGCCCCGTGAAATTGTCATCGTCGAACCCGGCGGTTATATCGGTGCCGGTGGCCGAGATATCCATCCAACTGAAGACCGGGCCGCCATTCTGGTCGGAGTCAATCCAGTAATATCCGAACAGGTCGGGTCCGCCGGCGTTTTTATCAACCGTGTAACCAATTCGGTAATCCTCGAGTCCCTTCACGTCGATGTAGTTGTCATCGAATCCTTCGGGATAAACGCGTGTCGCCGGCGCGAGCAAATCGGCCGCCGCCAGGGAATCATAAAACGGGTTGACCGCAATCAGCATCTCGACGTCGATCGTGTAATCAAGGAAACCCTCACCGGTATTTTCAATTATTATTTCATCGGTGGTCGAATCATTGGCCGGCAGAGTGTGCGAAATGGACAGTGGTGAAACCGCGATTTCCGGTGAATATTCGACGTTGAAAGTATAAATTCCGGTGGTATCGGCGGTGTTGGCGCTGTCCTTTGCAAACAGATAATAGCCAATAGCCGTTCCAGCCGGCTGAGCCGGGATAAAAGCATGGTATTGGTTGTTTATTCCGGTCGGCAAAAGCAATTCCGTATTCCATACTGAGGCAATTTCATAATATAAAAGCAGTGAATCGTCAATCAAATCGGCGTTCGAAGTGATGGTGCAAACGACCTCGTAATCATTGACGGTATCCCTGGTATTGCCCAGCGGGGTATGGCTGATAACAACAGTTGCAAACGGATCATAACCATCCAGAGTCGTGGCGCCGGAGCTGTAAGGATCGAGCCAGTCGCGCAGACGAGCGGCCGGGGTCCCGCCGCCGGTCCAGGAGAGCGAGAACTTCCCATACCAGTCGGATGTGATACTGGTGCATGAAGCATAGCCGCCGTGAAGCTGGCCGACGACATGATGATTCTGGTCGAATAGCGGCGAGCCGGAGGAGCCCGGTTCGGTGGTGCCGTCGTCCCATGAGCCGATCCGCCAATGAGTGGTGCCGCTGGTAGTGAGATAATTGGCCGAGGTTACCGGATTATAATCGAATGAAATTTTCTTTATATCACCCCTGGGGTGATGGATTCCGGTCGAGGCTTGCGAGGCGACATCCACATTTGACCAGCCGGCATAGTAAACGTAGTAAGAATCGGGCGGTGATTCATCAAGCATCAAAAGGGCAAAGTCGGAGCCGCCGTAATTGGCCAGAAGGGTCGAACCGGAGACAGTCATCCAGGTCGGGCCATTGATATTCTCACAGGTCGGACTCTCGTAATTGAACATGAAGACCCAGGTTTCTTCACCGCCGAGGCAATGTTCGGCGGTCAGGAAGAACGGCGTCCGATCCTGCCGCACATTATTAACCAGGGTGCCGGTGCATATACGCGATCCCGAAGCTGTCAGGATCATGGCCACCGATCTTTTGTCGCTTTGCCAGGGTTCACCCTCCGGGCAGTTTATGTTATTGTTACAGGAACCGGAACTGCCGAAATCAAGAAGCTCCTTGGTGGTACTATAATCGAAAATATTTTTATAGGCATGGACCACGCGTGAGATGGCGATTTCGCCCTGCCCGCGTACGCCGGCAGGCTCAAAGTATTCCAGAATACAGATATCACCCGGCACCGGCGCCGTGCCGAATTGGCCGTGTTCCTTGTTGTTCTGTTCGGTAAAGGCGCCAATGGTCGTCGAGCGGTCCTCATTATATATGAATAATTTCGCATCAGGCGGAAGCCAGTACCGATCATAAATCAAATTCAGTGAATAGGCCCCGTCCGACCGGATTTCCAATCGCCACAGGCCGGAGCCGTCGGGAAGTTCTTCCCACGTTCCCGAATTGATAAGATCATAATCGACTTCGATAGGTTCACCGAATCGAAACGGCATTCCCTCCGCCTCTTCGATGTCATCCTGAGCCAGAAGGGCCTGAACGTCAACCGCCGGCGTGGTCACTTTTTGGATTTCGGTCCGGACTTTTCGTTCGAAGCTGACAGGTTTGCCGCCAAAACTGACCTGGCCATAGGTCGGGCTTATGGCAGCGAGAAAAAGCAAGAACAGCAATACGGGGGCATGAAATAGTCTCATTATTTGTCTCATTCTGATTCCCATGAGTTTAATATCGTCCCTGTGTAATGCTCCCCATTTAGCAAGCCTTTTCTAAGAGAGTCCTCGTGGTTAAATTATAGGTTTCTGCCATTTGATTTGGCGTGCGATAGCCCAGCGCCG
>PGXB01000006.1 GCA_002838945.1 candidate division Zixibacteria bacterium HGW-Zixibacteria-1 | reverse complement strand
CGGAACTGGCGGTACCGGTTCTGATGACGGTCCAGGGTTCACTGATGCCGCCGCCGGCGCCGAATCTAACCTCGCCGGATAACGGCGCGACCGACGTCGCTCAACCGGTGATGCTTGACTGGGACGATGTTTCGACGGTGACACAGTATGAGGTTCAGGTTGATGTTACGGATGCCTTTGATGCGCTCGTGACGGATACGAGCCTGGGTCTTTCGCAGTGGCAGATAACCGGTCTTGACGAGGGTGTGACCTTCTTCTGGCGAGTTCGGGCGCAGAATGCGGCCGGCTGGAGCGACTGGTGCGCCTGCCGCAGCTTCACGACCGAGATCACCTGGGTCTGCGGCGATGCCAACGGCGACGGACTGACCAATCTGCTTGATATCACCTTCGTGATCAGTTACATCTATCGGCAGGGACCGGCTCCGGAGCCAGTGGCGAGCGCCAATGTTGACGGATCGGGCGGGATTTCCATTCTTGATGTCAGTTACATGATTAACTACATCTATAAGGATGGTCCGCCATACAACTGCCAATAACGAAACGATTACAACAATAACAGCCGGGGATGGAGCCGCCACCTCCATCCCCGGCTTTTTTATCCCACTATTTTTTATTAAGTCTTTCCATTGATTTTGAAAATGGGCCGGAATCAATAACGATTCACTATTTTTATTAAAATCTCTACCGCCAATTCGACAATTTCATTATATATTACACAGTCAATTATTATTTCAGGAAGGAAACAGAAGTATGTTTATCATTGCCCGAAAATCACCACATTTCTATTTGGCTGTTATTCTTTTCGGCCTTTTTGCGGCAGTTGTTTATGGAGAGCAGTCATTCCCTCCACCACCCGTGACGGACACAAATATAGCGGTCGATACATTGCATGGCGTGGTTATTGAAGATCCCTATCGCTGGCTGGAGGATATCAACAGCCCGGAAACCAGGGAGTGGATTAAGGCCCAAAATGAATATACTCAGTCAATTGTAGAATCTTTGCCATATCGTGAGGAAATATCAAAAAGGCTGGCGGAATTAATCAAAACCGACTATGTCAGTACGCCACATGAGAAAAATAATCGGTTTTTCATGTACAAAAGGGCCGCCGACCAGGATCAATATTCACTCTTCATGCGTGACGGATTAAACGGTGAAGACAGACTTTTGGTCGATCCTGCGGTCATTGACCCGGACCTGTTGTCAAGCATAAGTATCGTTGATTTTTCGAATGATGGTGAAATTCTCGCCTATGGCATCCGTCGAGGCGGCAAGGATGAAACTTCTGTCAAATTATTGAATGTCAATACGGGCGCGGAATTGCCTGATTCATTTCCGGAGGCGGTATATTTCGGCTTTTCGATGACAGCGGACGAACAGGGCATATTTTATTCGCCTCGGGAAGAAGACGGCTCGCATATCTATTATCATAAGATGGGAACTGACCTGACTGAAGACAGAGCCGTTTTCGGCGAGCAGTTCGATCCCGAAAGCGGGGTTGGCTGCCAGGTCTCGCCCAACGGCAAATATCTTATTATTACCGTCTTTCATGGCTCTGCGGGCAATAACGAATATTTCTACCGGGACTTAACCGGAAGTGAAGAAATAAAACCGCTGACTCAGGGCATTGCGGCATATTTTGAGGATCGGATGGCCGATGATATTATGCTGCTTAAGACTAATTGGGAAGCGCCCAATGGACGAATAATTGCCATTGATCTGCGAAATCCGGCCCGCGAAAATTGGCGAGAAATTATCCCCCAGGCAGAATCCGTTATAGAGGAATTTTCCGCGGCCGGAGGAAAGATATTTGTAAATTATCTCGAGAATGTTGTCTCAAAAGTGAAGATATTCGATATAAATGGAAAAGGCCTCGGAGAAATCTCTTTCCCCGCACTCGGCTCGGTGAGCAGCATATATGGTAACTGGGAAAGCAATCATGCCTTTTTTAATTTCTCATCTTATCATATTCCGGCGACTATTTATCATCTTGATATTCAGACCGGAGAACAAACAGTCTGGTTCAGACGCAATAATCCGGTCAATTCTGACAATTTCGAGGTTAAGCAGGTCTGGTATACATCTAAAGACGGGACAAAAATCCCGATGTTCCTGGTCTATCGCAAAGGTATCAAATTAAATGGAATGAACCCGACACTTCTATACGGATACGGCGGTTTTCGCGCAAATGCGACCCCGAGCCTGAACTATCAGGCGATTGTCTTCGCCGAAAATGGCGGGGTCTATGCCGAACCGGCTATCAGGGGCGGCGGTGAGTTCGGGGAGGAATGGCACGAAGCCGCCATGCTGGATAAAAAGCAGAATAGTTTTGATGATTTTATTGCGGCGGCTGAATGGCTGATCAATAATGGTTATACAAATCGGGATAAACTGGCGATCAAGGGCGGCAGCAACGGCGGCCTGTTAGTGGGAGCGGTGATGAATCAGCGGCCGGATCTTTGCCGGGTTGTTATTTGTACTTATCCCCTTCTCGATATGCTTCGCTATGACAAGTTTCTGATGGGCAAGTACTGGGTATCCGAGTATGGCACCGCCGATAGTTCCGGGCAATTTGATTTTATATACAAATACTCGCCTTATCATAATGTCGATGAAAAATCGAAATATCCGTCTGTCATGTTTATCACCGGAGATTCCGACACCAGAGTGGCACCGCTTCATGCGAGAAAAATGACCGCTCTCCTTCAGGCTAAAAAAGGCGCCGAGAGCCCCATCCTCCTGCTTTATGATACCAAGATGGGTCATTCGGGTGGGCAGCCGGTTAGCAAATGGGTCAAGGAATCAACCGATGAGGACAGTTTTCTTTATTGGCAATTGGGAATGTAATAGAAATATAGTAAGGGCAGTCAGGACGGTCTTTTTTATTGCCTGAAAGACATTAAAAGTATCCGAAGTCGGGGCTTGCTATCGGACGATTTATTTTCTATTTTAGCTAAGGCCGATTCGAACTAAAGTCAGGATTAAATGGATATTTTTACAGTAATAATTGCGCTTTTCGCCGGTGCTTTGCTGGCCGGTGGAACAATATGGTTTTCCGGAAGATCGGCACGGTCCGCTCTTGATTCCCGCCTGATCCAGACTGAAAAGGAACTGCAGGAAACCAGGCAAAATCTGGAAAATCGCATGAGTGAGATATCGGATATCAAGTCGGATAAAGCCCGCCTGGAGACTTCGCTCAAGCACCAGGAAGAGTCATCCAAAGAGAAAATAGAGCTGCTTGAGAAAGCAGAGAAAAAGCTGTCGGATGCTTTTGATTCACTTTCCTCGGCCGCTCTCAAAAGCAACAATCAATCCTTCCTGGAACTGGCCAGGACAACACTGGAGAAATATCAAAGCGAAGCCAAAGGCGATCTCGAAAAACGCCAACAGTCGATTGAGGGTATGGTAAAGCCGATCAAAGAGTCGCTGGATAATGTTAAAAACCAGATAACCGCGCTTGAAAAGGCCCGCGAAGGGGCATACCAGGGACTCACCGAGCAGGTAAGATCATTGATTCAGACTGAGGACAAACTGCGTCAGGAAACAAATAACCTCGTGACCGCCCTTCGGGCGCCAACCGTTCGCGGACGCTGGGGTGAAATTCAATTAAGAAGAGTGGTTGAAATGGCGGGGATGCTCCAGTATTGTGATTTTGAGGAGCAGACTTCGGTCACGACCGCTGACGGAAGGCTTCGACCCGATGTTATTGTTCATCTGCCGGGCGAGAAGACGGTCGTAATCGACGCCAAAACGCCATTAATGGCCTACCTTAGTTCGCTTGATGAAAAGGATGTGGATTTAAGACGCTCCCGGCTTCAGGAACATGCGGCACAGGTCAGACAGCATATTTCCAAATTAAGCACCAAAGCCTATTGGGACCAGTTTGATTCTTCGCCCGAGTTTGTGGTCATGTTTCTTCCCGGTGAAAGCTTCTTCAGTGCGGCCCTGGAATGTGATCCCAGCCTGATCGAAATCGGGGTCAAGGAACGGGTTATCCTGGCTACTCCGACTACCTTAATCGCCTTACTTCGGGCGGTGGCCTATGGCTGGCGGCAGGAGAAAATCGCCGAAAGCGCTCAGGCCATCAGTAACCTCGGCAAGGAACTTTACGACCGTATAAGGACCCTGGCCGAACATTTTGGGGCGGTTGGAAAGGGACTGGATAAATCGATCGAGGCCTATAACAGGGCGGTAGGATCCCTTGAGACAAGGGTTTTGGTTTCTGCTCGCAGGTTCGTAGAGCTGGAAGCCGACAGCCATAAAGAGATTCCGAGCATTGACCCTGTTGAAAAAACGACCAGATTATTTCAATCCGCAGATTTGTCTTCAGGCGATGATGAAGAATCGGTTTGAAGCTTCATTGGCGTCTTTATAACTCCCTTCAAATATCGGCAAAATTTTGCAAGAAAAGCGAGTTGCTATCACCTATTTAACAGAAAGCACTTGCGGGAAGGCAGCTTCGTTATTGACAGCATTGAAACAAATTGTCTTTAATGGCTGTAATAACTTATTAAAAGATGGCATTTTAGACTTGACGAAACGAAAAAAAATGGCATATTTGAAGTAAGCTAGGGTTACTGACTTTAGATTCTGCCAAAAGCCGAGCAAGCCATACTATATACCTACTTTGGAGCCCTTTTTTCGGCTTTCAATGGAGCGTTCGCGGTCTGACAGAATTGACAACTTGGTTATGCAGACGCTTTATTTTTTTAATGGCACGGTAAGTGGTAAATATGCACAAACTATTTTTTTCTGCAAAAGCTAATAATATGCCGAAAAATTACGACCTTATATGGAAAGGACTGAAAATAAGTAATTTTGGCATAAATGCTAACAAAACATGGGAGGAGTTCGCATGGGATAGTTGCGTCATTCTCAAAAGCCGGGTAATTTAATCCATTCATCAATGATGGATTATTATGATTTGAAAAATGACCAAGAATGAACACAAACATTCATGTAAGAGAGAGGATCTACTATGAAGAGAAGCACGAAAGTATTTCTGGCAGTAATAATGATACTGTCTCTCCTTTGTTTGAATACAACCGCCAAAAACATTTCATGGCGTGCCGATAAGCTTCAGGCCGTCCCCAGGGTCGACCTGCAAAAGATAGCCCCGATTGATACCGATGTCGAATTGGTCCAACCGACTATATCGATGCCGGTTGACAAGAGCGGGACACCTGTCTTTGCCACCAGCATGCAGGGCGGAGACGTCATTGCGACGGCCACCGTCATTACCGGCCTGCCTTATCTCGATAATGGAACGACCGCCGGGTACACCAATAATTATGACGCAAGCTGTCCGACGACTTCTTCATCCCCGGATGTTGTTTACTCTTATACTCCGGCTGTCTCCGAACGAGTCGATGTTTCCACCTGCGCCTCATCCTACTGGACCAAACTGATTATTTATGCGGCGTCGGATACCTTAAACGCATTGCAATGCAACCAGTATTCTGATTCCTGTACCGATCCTTATCATGGTGCCGTCTGGGGAATGGATCTGGTCGGCGGAAACACATATTATTTTATTATTGACGGCTTTGGGGGCCAGTCCGGCAATTATGTTCTTGATATTCAGGCTTGGCCGCCGGTCGATACGACTCAGTTGCATCCGGCGCTGTCCGACGGCAACAATAGCATGCTCTTCCATGCCTTCGAGTTCAACGAATATGATTCGAATCTTTATTGGATGGGTTCCCGCGATGACGGCGCCTCCTGGAGCGATGCCGTATCCTGGAATCTGACCGGTAAGTCGGGTAATTATCCTGCGACCAGTTACTGGGGCGACAGTACCCGTTTCTTCGGTACCCTGGTCGTCGGACCGCAGCAAAACAATGGCGCGGCATTATTTTATATGGAAGCGCCCGATGTTGCCGAGCCATCGAGTTATCTGGGAGGCTCGTTCAACTGGAGTACGAATGGCTGGTCCAATATCAAAATGACCGATATAGTCGCCAACGACGGCTTGGCCGATTTTCAATTTGGCATGATTTCCTTCATTATGACCCTGCAGTCGAGCGGTTATCTTAACATTCCGCTGGCCATTCATCCCGATTCTATCGGTGGAACCGGCAGTCTTTGGGTAAGTATGCACGGCTGGCTGGCCAATGGTGCGGCCACCACGGCGATCGATATCGATCCGTCCAATCTTAATGCTTATATGGTCTACGACTACCTTAATGACAGTTCCAATACCTGGATGCTGCTTTACTGGCAGGACAGTTACGCCGACTGGGGCGGGGCAATGGAAGGCGCCTGGGATCTCAACGGTGGAGATACTTCGAGCCTGCGTTACCCCGATGTTTCTGCGACCGGCGGCAATGATGTTGTCGTCTGCGAATATTTCGAAGCCAATGCCACCGATACATCCGATATCGATATCGTGGTCGGAACGGTAATCGGCGGGGATCTGACTACTTCCGATATTACATTATTGGCCCTGGCCGACACTGAGTCTGATGAACGCTTCCCGCGGATTCGCGATATCGACGACAGCACCTATATCGTAACCTATATTCGCAGGGACACTCTTTACTATACTTTATCGAGAGATGTCGGTCTGACCTGGGATCCTCCGATCATGCTTAATGATCCGGATCAATTGGCATACGCCGAATACAGATCGGTTGATATTGCCGAATCCGACGGCTTTTCAGTAAAGATAACTTATGAATATATGAATGCCGTCAAAGGCGACGTGATTTTTGTCGATATCAAAGAACTGCAGATTTATGATTTTCCTGACAGCGATGGCGATGGAATTCCGGATCCCAGCGATAACTGCCCCGCCACCTATAATCCGACGCAGATCAACAGCGACGGCGATGCATTCGGTGATGCCTGCGACAACTGCCCGACCGTGACCAATCCGACTCAGGCCGATACCGACGGCGACACGTTCGGTGATGCCTGCGACAACTGCCCGACTGTAATCAACCACGACCAGTCCGATATCGACGCTGATAATGTCGGTGACCTGTGCGATAACTGTATCAGCACGCCCAACACCAATCAGGCCAATTCGGATGCTGATCCGTATGGCAATGCCTGCGATAATTGCCCCACGGTCAGCAATATTGATCAGGCCGATGGTGACGTTGACGGCGTCGGCGATGTCTGCGATAATTGCGAATTCGTTTATAATCCATTGCAGGAAGATACCGATCTTGATGGAATCGGCGATGCCTGCGAATGGATATGCGGCGATGCCAACGGTAATGGCGCCGTAAATATCCTGGATGTTACTTTCCTGATCAATTACCTGTATAAGAGCGGCCCTGCTCCGGATCCCGAGGCATCAGGTGATGTGAATAATTCCGCTTCAATCAATATCCTGGATATCTCTTATCTTATAAATTATCTCTATAAGAGCGGCCCGGTTCCTAACTGCCCGTAAGATCCGAATAGAAACTGAAAAGAAGGGACGGTATAAACCGTCCCTTTTTTATTAATAACCGCCGAATTCCTGCCCAATTATGAGCTTGCTTAAAAGACAATTTTTGGTATATTTAAGAGAAATACTCGCCGATTAAAAGGAGTACCATGTCATTGAATAAAATCCTGCTTTTTCTGCCGTTTCTTTTGATTTTAATGAGTCATAATCCAGCCGCCGCTGATCTTAAGTATATACAGGCAAAAGTAATTATAGACGCCAAAGACAACCTGCCCCGCCTCCTGCAACTGGCGCCCGATATTGTCAGCCGCGGTGATGATTTCATTGAGATCATCACCGATCAGCAGCAGCTCGACCGGATCAAAGCGCTCGGTTTCGGCATCGAGGTTATTTACGACGACATTACGGCCTTTCTACAGTCGCGGTTGCCTAAAGGCAAGGATATGGGGGGTTACAAGACACTTGATGAAATCAACAGCTATCTGGATGGAATAATCCTCGCTCACCCGGCTATTGTCTCCCAAAAAGTAAGTATCGGGCAGACCATCGAAGGGCGCGATATGTGGGCCGTCAAAATTTCCGACAATCCCGAAATTGACGAGGATGAACCCGAAATACTTTTCACCGCGGCTATTCACTGTCGGGAAGTTATTACTCCCGAAGTTCTCTTTTATTTCATGGATTTTCTCACCAATAATTACAAGACCGACCCCGAAGCCGCCTTTCTTGTCGATAACCGCGAAATGTGGTTCATCCCGCTCGTCAATCCTGACGGCTACTATTATAATGAGGTGATCGAGCCTGATGGCGGCGGAATGTGGCGCAAGAACCGGCGCAATAACGGCAACGGTACTTATGGTGTTGATCTCAATCGCAATTTCGGGTACGAATGGGGTTATGATAACGAAGGTTCCTCGCCCTATTCAAGCGACCCGACATATCGCGGCAGCGCCCCTTTTTCCGAACCGGAGACACAGAATATGCGCGACTTTATCAGCTCCCGTGATTTTACCATGACAATTTATTACCATGCACACGGCAATCTCATATTGCAGCCATGGTCATACGATGAATTTTATACGCCCGATCAGGACATTTTTGCCGCCCTGGGTGACAGTGCCGCTACCTTTAACGGCTATGCCCCGGGGACCTCATGGGAACTGCTGTATCCGGTCAACGGCGGCTCCGATGATTGGGGTTACGGCGAGCAAACACTAAAAAATAAAAATTTCGCAATGACACTGGAGGTAGGTAATTCTGATGACTATTTCTGGCCGCCGGTGGAAAGAATTCCTCAGTTGGTCGGCGAAAACCTTCAGCCCAATATATTCTTTGCCCGTACCGCCGGCAATGTCTATCAACTCCTGCCTCCGATTACTCCTGTTCCGTATGTGCCGGACACGGTGGTCGCAATTTCTTATAATGTCTCATGGCATATTGAGGACACCCTTAATCCACCCGTATCTTTTGAATTGATGGAAATGCAAAATAAAATCCATGGTGTAGTAGATTCGGCGGACAATCTTGAAAGCTGGTCAACGAATGGTTTCGTGGTCGGCGGAAGCAGGTATCATACACCGCCGACCAGTTTCTATTCAGGCTCCGGCAACAATTTCAACCGATATATCCAGACTTTGTCGCCGGTTACGGTCGCGAATAATGACACCCTGAAATTCTGGATCTATTATGATATTGAAAGTGATTGGGATTATGCCTATGTCGAAGTATCAACCGATGGTATCTCCTTTAATCCCATTGAAGGTAATATTTCGACGAATAATGACCCTTACGGCTATAATCTTGGCTTCGGCATTACCGGCATTTCGAGCGGATGGGTGCAGGGACTCTTCAGCCTGGGCGCATTTACCGGGCAGCAGATATATCTCCGATTTACTTACCGGACCGACAGCTATGTGTCAGAGGAAGGATTCTATATCGATGAGATATGCCCGCTCGATGGATATGAAAGCATGATGCTGGTTTCATCGGACATCACCGATACTCTCTATTCGTTCTCTGATAAACCGGAAGGGGAATATTATTATAAGGTCAGAGCCAAAGATGCCGATAATCAGTGGAGCCTGTTTTCGGATCCTGTAAAAACCTATGTCATCGAACCGCCCTATGTTTGCGGCGATGCCAACGGTGACGAAGGCGTCAACCTGCTGGATGCGTCATTTCTTATAAGTTATTTGTACAAATCCGGACCTTCGCCGGAACCGGTCGAGTCGGCCGATGTCAATAGTTCGGGAAATGTCAATATTCTGGATATAACGCACCTTTTAAGTTACCTGTACAAGAGCGGCCCGCCACCCGATTGCCCTATGTAAGGCGAGGCAAAGAAGAGAGAGACTATGCCACAAAAATATTTTATTCTCATGCTGGTCATCGGCCTGATGACCTTCGGCTTCAACGGCTTTGCCAATGACAGCGGCGAAGAAGAATTCCTTCCGATCGAACTAACCCCGGAAGAAATGCTCCGCCTGGATGAAATTGGTAAAGGCTTTATTCGCACTTCTCCCCCGCCCTCTCCGATGCGCAGCTGTGCGGAATGGGAACCGTCGGAAGGGGTCATTATACGCTGGCCCCTGGGCATCTCAATCGAGCTTATCGCCGAGATGTCCGAGGACCTGATGGTAACAACCCTGGTGGCCAGTACTTCATACATGAATTCGGCCATCAGTGCCTATACTGCGGGCGGCGTCAATATGGCCAACACCCAGTTTATAATTGCCTCGACCAATAGTATCTGGACCCGCGATTACGGCCCCTGGTTCATTTTCGACGGCAATAATGAAATGGCCATAGTCGATCATATTTACAACCGGCCCCGGCCGCTCGATGATCAGATTCCGTGGACCATCGGAACCGAATGGGGCATGAGTGTGTACGGTATGGACCTGATCACTGCCGGCGGCAACCATATGTCCGACGGGCTGGGCATGTCGATGTCAACCAGGCTGGTATATGATGAGAATCCCGGGAAAACACACGCCCAAATCGATTCGATAATGCTCGCCTATCTTGGAAATGATTACACGGTTCTGGAATACATCGAGTCGGGCGGGATTCATCATATCGACTGCTGGGCCAAATTCCTGAATCCAACCACGATATTAATCAAGGATGTTCCCGAAGGCGACTATAATCATGCCTGGCTTGATGCCCGTGCGGAACTGTTGTCGCAGCAAATAAGCGCCTGGGGCCAGCCTTATACCATTGTCAGAGTATATTGCCCCTATGGAACCGCATATACCAATTCGATAATTCTGGGAAATAAAGTCTTCGTACCTATATTTAACAATGCCTATGACACGACCGCATTGAAGACGTACGAAAACGCCATGCCGGGTTATGAGGTCATGGGATTCACCGGATCATGGCTGGATGATGATGCCATCCATTGCCGGGCGATGGGCGTCCCCGACCGGGAGATGCTATATGTCGATCATGTTCCGCTTTATGTGGTCGGTGACACGATCAATGATTATCGGATCGATGTGAAAATAATTGATTATTCGAATCAGGGATTGATCTCCGATTCGTTGAAAGTATTTTATCGCACCAAGAGCCCGACGTTTTCCACCGCGATGCTTAACCCGACCGCTAATCCTGACTCTTTTTATGCTTTTATCCCGGCGCAGCGTCCGGGGACAGTCGTGTCATATTATATCCAGGCAGCCGACAATTCGGGCCGGGTGGAAACTCATCCGTTTATAGGCGCCCCGTTGGCGCATCAGTTCAGGGTCAATATGCCGCCGAATATTTTATCCGGGGATTCATTATTGTACCAGATAAATGAGAATATCCGCTATTGCCCGGAATTTGAAGACATTGATGATACCTCCGGCACGATCGAATATACCGGCTACCCCGGATGGCTCAATGTGGTTGGCGATTCATTAATCGGCAACGCCCCGGCCTCGCCGACAGCGGTTGATTTCACGGTCAAAGTCTCCGATCAATACAGTTTTGATGAGCAGTTAATATCTTTGATGGTTTATCTTTGCGGCGACCCTAATGCAGACAGCAACTGTAATCTTCTTGATGTAACATATATGATAAATTATATATATAAATCAGGCCCGGAGCCGATGCCGGTGAGTACGGCCGATGTCAACAGCTCCGGAGATGTCAACATCCTGGATATTACATACTTGATCAATTATATATATAAGTCGGGAGCCGAACCCAACTGCAATTAAAGTAATATATATCTTGACATAAATGGGATGGGCCTGTATATTATTATTGTCAAATTGATAACAGATCGAACCTGCTAATATTTTTTGATATTAAGGTCGTCCTATCTAAAATACTGCTAAGGGATTAAAATTCACCTCAGTTTCACTCTGAATGGAGGATTCTATGTCCTTTAAACCCACCTCTGCGAGGCCCATCTGCCTTGCGGCCTTTGCAATATTTTTGCTGATTTTGGGCAGTACCAACAGCGCCGATGCCCAAATCCCTTATCAGATCAGAATCGATACGCTTTCGGGCGCCCCGTTTGGCTCAGCGATATCGATTCCTGTTATCAAGGAGACCGGCTCCATCGATATGGCCGGTTTTGATCTGGTCATCCGGTATGATACTCTTGGACTCGATTTTGTCGATGTCACGCCGGGGCCGATTTTTACCACCCCGGGCGGCTGGGAATATTTCAGCTATCGCCATGAATTAACCGGCGACAGTGCCGCCGGAATACCGCCGGGCTGGCTGCGTGTCATCGGGCTGTATGATCTGCCCAATGACAGCATTCCGACTAACCAGTCTGTCCCCGATGGCACCGTTCTGTTTACGCTTAATTTTACAGTCACTCCGGACAGCTCCCTTGAGTGCCATCTTTTCCCTCTTCGATTTTTCTGGTTCGATTGCGGCGACAATACCATTTCCAATACCGCCGGAACGGTCCTTTATGTCTCGGATCATGTCTATGATCCTGAGAATGTCGAGATAACAGATACTCTTTCCGAATTTCCAACTTACTCCGGGGCGCCGAATGAATGCGTTGTCCCCGAGCAGCCGAAAAGTTCTACCAGATTTATTGATTTATATAACGGTTTTGTGGAGATAGACTGCCCTCAGGGTGAAGCCGTTCCATTTGCGATTGAAATCGGCTGGGCTCATTTCGTCTGGATCGGGACACAGGCGGAAGTGCCGGTACTCAAGAATTCCGGTTCAGAATTGATGGATGGATTTGACTTGCTTATTGGTTACGAAACATCGGTCCTGACTCTCCTGGATGTTTCCCCGGGCCCGGCATTCAATGATCCTGACGGATGGGAGTATTTCAGTTGGCGTTCCGATACTGCGGCCGGTTGCGGATATGGCTGTCCTTCGGGCCTGGTCCGTGTCGTTGGCGTTTACGACATAAATAATGCCCACGTTCCTACTAATCAGGATATTCCGGATGGAACCAAGTTGTTCGGTCTGAATTTTTCGGTCACCAATGACGACCAGTACGAGTGCACGTTTATTCCGGTAAGTTTCTTCTGGATGGATTGCGGGGATAACGCTATCGCTTTAAACGATGGTAATGTTCTTGCTCTTTCGAATCAAATCTATAATGTGTTCGGAACCGAAATCAGCGATACCAATGCGATGTTTCCGACTTTCTTTGGATCACCGAGCGAGTGCTTTATCAATCCCGTCAATCCGGTACG
Organism: candidate division Zixibacteria bacterium HGW-Zixibacteria-1; assembly: GCA_002838945.1. Lineage (NCBI taxonomy): Bacteria > Pseudomonadati > Candidatus Zixiibacteriota > candidate division Zixibacteria bacterium HGW-Zixibacteria-1. The sequence goes on along the minus strand of PGXB01000006.1, from coordinate 100,990 downwards.
ATTTATAGATTTCTACAATGGAGGAATTGAAATTTTCTGCGATCCGAGTACCGACGCCAGGGGTGATGTTAATCTTAACGGCATTGCCTATGAAATCGCCGATTATGTTGTCTTTACCAATTATTTCCTGTACGGCTTGCAGGCCTTTACAATTAATATTGATGCCCAGACAGCCGCCACCGATGTCAATGCCGACGGCCTGCCGCTCACGGTCAATGATATCGTTTTTCTGATCAGGATAATCGAGGGTGAAGCCCTGCCCTACCCGTCACCGGCCAAAATCAATTTGTACGATTTCGCTGGTACCTTAAACCTGCTTCAAACCGACTCATCAATTATGATCAGTGCCGATTTCGAAGATTCGGTCGGCGGTATTTTCTTCAGCTTTTCGGCCCCCGATTTGGATGGCTATAATGGCTATTCAATCGAGGTCTCCCCGGAGATAGGGAATATGGATGTCGGCTACATTGCCGAAAATGGTATCCTTAATATTTTAATAACTAAATTACGGCCATTTCCCGATTCAGCTTCGGCGGTGATTCCGGCTGGACCGATTAATCTAATTGAAATTGTATATACCGGAAACCGGCCGATCCTGTCGCAGGCAGCCACGGCGGGTTATATGGGCGAATATGTCGATTTGACGGTCAGCGCCGAATATTTGTGCGGCGACGCCAATGGTAACGGTTCAATAAATCTGCTCGACATATTATACATAATAAACTATTTGTATAAGAGTGGTTTTGCCCCGATTCCTATGGAAAAGGCCGATATCAACGGCGACGGCAATGTCAACATACTGGATATCACATATTTCATTCAGTATTTGTATAAAGCGGGACCGGCTTTGCAGTGCCAGTAAACTGGTCGGAAACGAATTTAAGGGGACCTCGGGTCCCCTTTTTTATTTTCGGGCAGCCTTACGTGAAAATTATTTTTCGCTAAGTTTGGCCTCCTCAAACCACTCAAAAATCGACCTAGTTCCTTTTTTCACAAGCAGATAGCAGAAATTCTGATTCCTCCTCCAAAGTATGCCGCCAATTTATTTAAATAAAAATAAAGTTTGCGTAAGTTTGTTTCGGATTATCTCTTGACAAATCATATATATATTTATTAATTTACTATTCCAAATAGAGTTAGAATGGGATAGAGTAATATTTTTTTAAATGGGTTTGTGAAAATTTTAACAAGCAATATGTTATTCTGATAAAGCCGATTGATTCTTTATTGGGCATCATCGGCTTGGAGGATTAAAAAATGGCCGAATTTGAACCGGTTGACAGCCAGATCAAAGCCGATATCCTGGTGGTCGGCGGCGGCATTGCCGGAATGACAGCCGCCATCGAAACCGCTGAGGTCGGTAAACATGTTATTCTGGTGGAGAAGCTGCCCAGTCTCGGCGGACGCGTGGCATCGATACATCAATACTTCCCCAAACTATGTCCCCCGACATGCGGAATAGAAATTAATCTCAAGCGAATACGCTTGAATCCACATGTCAGGGTTCTGACTCTGGCCGAAGTGGAAAGCGTTTCCGGAAGCCCGGGCGATTATGAGATAAAGATTACCCTGAAGCCGCGCTATGTCAATGATAAGTGCACCGCCTGCGGCGATTGCGAGCAGGTCTGTGAAATAGAGCGCGACAATGAATACAACTACGGATTGAACAAAAGCAAGGCCATTTATATTCCTCACCTGATGGCGTATCCGCCGCGTTATGTCATCGATCCCGAATTCGCCAATGACGACAGGATGAAAAAATGCGTCGAGGCCTGCAAGTACGATGCCATCGAACTCGACATGCAACCGAAGACGATTACGGCAAAAGTGGGAGCCATCGTCTGGGCGACCGGCTGGAAGCCTTACGATGCGACCAAAATCGATAATCTCGGTTTCGGCAAATATAAAAATGTCGTGACCAATGTTATCATGGAGCGGCTGGCGTCGGCCAATGGCCCGACCGAGGGCAAAATACTCCGCCCGTCGGATCAGAAGGAAGTTACCAAAGTCGGCTTTGTGCAATGTGCCGGATCGCGCGACGAGAACCACCTTCCCTATTGCTCCGCCGTTTGCTGCCTGGCCTCGATGAAACAGGCGACATATATCCGGTCCCAATATCCGGAGGCTGAAGTTCATATGTTTTACATCGATGTCCGGTCGCCGGGACGGCTCGAAGATTTCTATACCAAGGCACAGGAAGATAAAAAACTGCATTTTCACCGGGGCAAAGTGGCCAAAATCGAAGAAAATCCGGCCAACCATAATTTGATCCTTCATGCCGAAAATACTTTAACCGGCGAAATTACCAAGACCGAGGTCGATTTGGCGGTTCTGGCCACCGGCATGGTTCCCAATACGGCCGAAGTCGCTCCGCCTCTGGACACACCACTTGATGAATTCGGCTTTATTGTCACCGATACGGGCGGGGGGATTATTGGAGCCGGAACGGCCGTCCGGCCGATGGAGGTCGCCGCATCCATACAGGATGCCACCGGCGTTGCTTTGAAGGCATTAAATATCGGGGCGAGGAGGTAAGCGATGGATCCGAAAATTGGTGTTTATATATGCAAGGGCTGTGAAATCGGCGCCAGTCTCGATATAGATCAGTTGATCAAGGAATCGGAAGCGGGCAAACTTCCAATATGCAAGACCCATGACTGTCTCTGCAACAAAGAAGCGGTCGATATGATAAAGCAGGACATTGCCGGCGAAGCCCTGAACCGGATCGTCGTGGCGGCCTGTTCCAACCGGGTTTTCCCGGAATTGTTTGATTTCGGCAAGGATGTCCTGACCGATCGTGTCAATCTGCGCGAGCAGGTAGTCTGGTCGCATAAGGCCAATGACGAGGATACTCAGATGCTGGCTGAAGATTATGTCCGGATGGGCATTGCCAAATCCAAGCATACCGAGCTTCCTGAGCCGCATCTCGAGGAAACCAGTAAAGATATAATGGTTGTCGGCGGCGGTATGACCGGCATGACAGCGGCCCTGGCCGCAGCTGATGCCGGCTATAAGGTGAATCTGATCGAAAAAAGCCCACAACTTGGGGGCTGGGCGACCAAATTTAAAAAAGTCTTTCCCAAACATCCCCCGTATCAGGATCTCGAGGATACCGGCGTCGCCGATCTGATCGAAAAGGTCAATGGACATAAAAATATCACGGTCCATACCGCAACGGCTATCAAAAAGACCGAGGGTCAGCCGGGCAAATTCAATGTGACTTTGACCGCCAACGGAAATGAAACGAATTTGGTCATCGGCTCCATTGTCCAGGCCACCGGATGGGTTCCTTATGAACCCCACAAACTTGGGAAATGGGGTTATGGTGTTTCTCCCGATGTTGTCACCAATATCCAGATTGAAGAAATGGCCAATAACGGCGGGATAAAGCGCCCTTCGGACGGCAAGCCGATAGACAGTATCGCTTTCCTGCAATGTGCCGGTTCCCGTGACCAGGAACATCTCCCCTACTGTTCCGCGGTATGCTGCCGGGTTTCATTGAAGCAGGCGATGTATGTCAGGGAGCAATATCCTGATGCCAAGATTTATATAATTTACAAAGATGTCCGGTCGCCGCAACAGTATGAAATGTTTTACGCCCATGCCCAGAAAGACGAGGGACTGTTCCTGACCAAGGGTGAACTGGCCGGCGTCTCAAAAGATGATGATGGCAGGCTGATAATAGACGTTCAGGAGACCCTGCTCGGCGAGGATATCAGGGTAAAGGCGGATATGGTGGTTCTGGCCACCGGCATGGTTCCCACCACCAAGGTCCCCGATGAGATGATTGAAGCCTATAAAAAGGCGCTTGCGGAAGCCAAGGAGAAGGGCGAGGAAGAAAAGACCGAGGACGGTAAGAAGCCGGCTGCGGCCGCCGAACCGGGGGCCAGAATTCTGAATCTGACCTACCGCCAGGGGACCGATCTGCCGACTCTTAAATACGGTTTTCCGGATTCGCACTTTATCTGCTTCCCCTATGAAACCAGAAGGACCGGTATTTATGCGGCCGGGGCGGTTCGCGCTCCAATGGATTTTGCCGGCGGCACGAACGACGCCTACGGAGCGGCGATGAAAGCCATCCAGGCCGTCGTGGCAATGAGCGAAGGCAAGGCGGTTCACCCGCGGGCCGGAGACACCAGTTTCCCGGATTTCTTCCTGCAGCGATGTACACAGTGCAAGCGGTGCACGGAAGAATGTCCTTTCGGCACCCTTGACGAAGACACCAAGGGAACGCCCCTGCCAAACCCATTCCGCTGCCGGCGCTGTGGTATCTGCCTCGGAGCCTGTCCGGAGCGAATTATTTCTTTTAAGAACTACAGCATCAATTCGATTTCCAGCATGATCAAATCGATCCATGTTCCCGATGAGTTCGAGGAAAAACCACGAATTCTTGCCTTCATCTGCGAAAATGACGCCCTTCCCTCAATCGACATGGCGGGATTGAAGAAACTTCAATATAATGCCTATGTCAGGATCATTCCTCTCAGATGCCTGGGTTCGATGAACTCCATCTGGGTCGGGGATGCCCTTTCGAGCGGGTTTGACGGGGTCATGCTGATCGGCTGCAAGAAAGGCGATGATTACCAGTGTCATTTCATCCGTGGCAGCGAGCTGGCCAATACCCGTATGGACAATGTCAGGGACAAACTCAAACAGTTGGTTCTTGAAGAGGACCGGGTGGAATTAATTGAGCTGGCCATTTCCGATTACTACAAGATTCCGAAGATTTTTGATGATTTTCTGGAGGTCATCGAATCGGTCGGCCCGAATCCTTATAAGGATATGTAAAAACAGCGATTCCTGCAAAAAAGGCCCTCGTTTTGACGAGGGCCTTATTTTTTTAGAAGAACAATCCTTGATACGAATTTCACAAGAGTCCATCTCGAAAATATCTTATTTGACGCAAATAAATAAAACCGGCCCATTAACGGAGGTTTTTTAAAAAACCGGACAATTCGTCATAACTTACTATTATGTATATCGTTATAAACGAATCTGGTCTCTTAAACAAGACCGAAAAAAATCATATTTTTTAAAAAGATAATGAAATTTTTCACAAATTATACTTGACTATCAATTGAATAATGCTTAGTTTGTGTCAATAGTGGGATAGTGGCATTTGGTGTAATTTAGGCTGCTATCCGGCAAAAGCAAGCGAGATTATATGTGACATTAAATATATTGGATTTTCGGCTGATTAAAACCGGAGATGAACGTTCAACAAGCGTGTACCATAATAAATTAAGGAGTAAAAATGGCGGACAATATCCCAAAAACCCCAAAACTGGACGAGCTTGAGAAAGGGCCGTGGCCGAGTTTTGTCAGAGAGATAAAAATGGCGGCCAAAAGAAGCCCGATGGCGGGCGACCTTCTCGGGCAATTGGAACAGTCGTACAATGAGAAAGTCGGATACTGGAAGCACGGCGGTATTGTTGGTGTTATGGGCTACGGCGGCGGCGTTATCGGCCGCTATTCGGCTCTTCCCGAAAAATACCCGAATGTGTCGCACTTCCATACCATGCGAATCAATCAGCCCGCCGGCTGGTATTACACAACCGACGCTTTGCGGAAGATATGCGACATCTGGGAAAAACATGGATCCGGTTTGACCAATATGCACGGATCGACCGGCGATATCATCCTTCTGGGGACAAGGACAGAGGAACTGGAGCCGGTCTTTTCCGAGCTACAGAAAATCAATTTCGATATTGGCGGGTCCGGTTCTGATCTTAGAACTCCAAGCTGCTGTTGCGGTATGTCACGATGCGAATGGGCCTGTTATGATACCATGGCGTTGACTCACGATTTGACCATGCATTATCAGGATGAACTTCATCGTCCCGCATTCCCCTACAAATTCAAATTCAAAATGTCCGGATGCCCCAACGACTGTGTCGCCTCGATTGCCCGTGCCGATATGTCCATCATCGGAACCTGGCGCGATTCGATCCAGATCGATAAAGACGCCGTCAGAGAATATGCCGAACGCGGCATGGATATTCAAAGCGATGTTGTCGCTAACTGCCCCGCAAAATGTATGGAATGGGACGGTAAGGAACTGAACATCGAAAATGAATATTGTGTTAGATGCATGCATTGTATCAATGTTATGCCTAAGGCCCTGAGACCCGGTAAGGACCGCGGCGCCACTATCCTGCTCGGATCGAAGGCTCCGATTATCGAGGGCGCTTTCCTATCCTCAGTCTTTATTCCGTTTATGAAGATTAAACCTCCTTACGACGAGATTAAAAGTCTGGTTGACAAAATCTGGGATGTATGGGGTGAAGAAGGTAAAAACCGCGAACGTGTGGGCGAATTTATCCAGCGTGTCGGCCTTGGTAATTTCCTTGATGCCATTGAGATGGAACCGGTCGCCGAGATGGTTGCCCATCCCCGCGAGAATCCCTATGTCTTCTATGAAGAATATTATGAAGAGGATGATGGTGAAGAAGAGGAAGAAAAAGCGTAAACTGGTAACCATGAAAATTAATATTTTGAGGTAATAAAATGGCTGGTGCAATGCAAGACAGAAGGACCGATTATGGCCCTCCGCATTATGAACAGTTTTTGCCGCCAATAATTAAAGAAAATTACGGCAAATGGAAATATCATGAGTTGATCAAACCGGGCGTGATGGTTCACGTTTCCGAGACCGATGCCAAATTATACACTATTCGGGCCGCCTCCGGAAGACTTCTCAGTATCGACAAGATTCGCATGTACTGCGATCTGGCAGACAAGTACTGTGACGGCTATCTGCGCTTTACCAGCCGTCATAATGTCGAGTTTTTGCTGAGCAAGAAGGAAAACATCGATCCTTTGATTAAGGATCTGGACGCTATCGGGCACCCGATCGGTGGTATCGGCAATGCTATATCATCCATCGTTCATACTCAGGGCTGGGTTCACTGCCATTCGGCGGCCACCGATGCTTCGGGTATCGTGAAGTGCGTCATGGATGATCTGATTGAATACTTCACGGAGACCAAGCTCCCCGGCAAACTCAGAATCGCCCTGGCCTGCTGCCTGAACATGTGTGGCGCGGTTCACTGTTCCGACATAGCTATTCTCGGTATTCACCGTCGTCCCCCGCGGGTTGACCACGAAAATCTGAGAAAAGTCTGTGAAATTCCCAACGTCTCCGCTTCATGTCCCACGGCCGCCATCAGGCCCGCCACGGTCAATGGCAATCCGTCGGTTGAGGTCATCGAAGAACAGTGCATGTTCTGCGCCAACTGCTTTACCGTTTGTCCTGCAATGACGCTGAATGATCCGCTCAACGATGGTGTCTCGATCTGGGTCGGCGGAAAGGTATCCAATGCCAGACATGAACCGATGTTCTCGAAACTGGCGATTCCCTTCCTGCCGAACAATCCGCCGCGCTGGCCGGAAGTTACCACGGCAGTCAGGAGCCTGGTTGAGCTGTGGGCGAAAAATGCACGCAAATACGAAAGAATGGGCGAATGGATTGAACGCATCGGTTGGCCCAAATTCTTCAGGATGTCCGGTATTGAATTCCAGAAGGAGCATATCGACGACTTCAAGCATGCCGGTCTGACGTTTAAGCGTTCGACACATTTAACCTTCTAAGGAAGGGTTGGTGTATAATGGCCAAAACAGTAGAACAAGTGGCTGATGCTATGTATACCATGGTCAAAGATGCCATGGGCCAGAAAAAGCTGAAACCGATGGATCTCACCAAGGCTATGGTGCAGCTTTATGGTGGAGAAGGTGTAGATAAATTATTGTGCAAGCAGGCGATCAAAACTCTGGTTGACTCCGGTCGCCTCGTCTACACTTATTTCGGCGGAAGTTTTTTGGAAGTTCCACACAGAGAGGGCGCCGCTAACGATTAATCCCGGCGCCCCGGGTTAAATTTCTATGTCTGTTAAGATACCGCGCCTGGTAATCGCCGGTCTTTCCGGCGATTCCGGCAAAACAGTTGTAAGCTTGAGTCTGATTAACAGTCTTCGACGCAAAGGATATTCTGTTTCTGTATTCAAGAAAGGACCCGATTACATCGATGCGGCCTGGCTCGGAACAGCGGCCGGCACTGTTTGCCGAAATCTCGACACCTATATGGTTACCCCCGAGATTGTCTTCGCAACTTTCTTTCGCAACGCTTCCAAAACCGATATTTCCATTATTGAAGGTAATCGCGGTATCTTTGATGGAAAAGACCTCATTGGCACACACAGTACATCGGGGCTTGCCGGGCTATTGCAGGCCCCGGTTGTACTGGTCATCAATGTAAGTAAAGTCACTCGAACAGTGGCCGCAATTATCAGCGGCTGTATTTCATTTGATCCGAATGTCAGGATCGCCGGCGTGATTCTCAACAAGGTGGCCGGCAAAAGACATCAAAAAATTATTACCGAATCAATCGAAAAGTATTGCGGGATTCCGGTGCTGGGCGCCGTTCCAAAACTTGGTGAGGATGCCTCTCTCATACCGGGACGTCATCTGGGTCTGATAACGCCGGCGGAATTTAATTCAAGCCATGAATTCTCGGATTTATTGACCGAAATCGGCGAAAAATATCTGGATATTGAAAAACTGGTGGAGATTGCCGGAACGGCTTCTCTGCTTGATGACACCGGTGAATCCGGCGAAAAGGAAATTCCGGCAAACGTGAAAATAGGCTATTTCAAGGATTCCATCTTCACGTTTTATTATCCCGAAAATCTTGAGGCTCTCGAAAGAAGCGGCGCCGAACTGGTGCCGGTTTCTTCGACGGACGATAAACATTTGCCCGATATCGACGGGCTCTACATCGGCGGAGGCTTTCCGGAAACCCAGGCCGACCGGCTTATGAGCAATCATTCAATGATGATGTCGGTCCGCGAAGCCTCGCAAAACGGTATGCCCATATATGCCGAATGCGGGGGGCTTATTTATCTCTCCCGCTCGATTATCTGGAATGACAACAATTATCCCATGGCCGGGATATTTCCAATAGATTTAAAAATGAACCTTAAGCCGGCCGGTCACGGATATGCCGAGGTTCTGATTGATAAAGACAATCCATTTTTTGATACGGGCGACACAGTCAGGGGGCATGAATTTCATTATTCGAGTCTTGAATCATCTTCGACTGCTCCGAACAGTTGTATGGCTGTTGAAACCGGCGCCGGAATCGGCGGCGGTCGTGACGGGTTGTTATTAAAAAATACTCTGGCAACATATACGCATATTCATGCCGATGGAGTCGCCGGCTGGGCTCCGGCATTTGTCAATAAGGCACTGGCCTATAAAAAAAACATTAACGGGAGAGTGACCGGCAGCAGCCGCGTTGCGGTTTAAACATTTGAGTCGGTTTTTGTGAAACGAAACAAATAAACCAGATGCACTGCAGGAGATTGTGTGAGCCTTTGAGGAAGATGTTTCCGGCAGTCATACGATAAATAAGAGAGTAGCAATATGGCAAAAATCGTGAAAAAGAAAAAAAGGGGGCTGGGCAGTATGGGTCGCTCGGCCGGCGGATCCGGAGTCGAGACTTCCCCATATCGTCCAAAATTTGTCGAGAAGCTTCCCCCCTGCGGTGACCGGTGCCCGAATCACAATCCGATCAGAAAAATGCTCATGACGATTCAAAAGGCCGAGGATTATGGAAAATCCTATGACCAGGCTTTCGAAGAGGCTTTCTATCTATTTATGGAAAAGACCCCCTTCCCTTCAGTCTGTGGCCGTGTCTGCCCGCATCCCTGCGAAACAGAGTGCAACCGTAAAGAGAAGGAAGGTGCCGTTAGCGTAAATAAGGTCGAGAGATTTATCGGCGACTTCGGTCTCGATAAGGGCCTCAAACCGAAAATGCTGACAGAAGAAAAGCGCTCCGAGAAAGTGGCCGTCGTCGGTTCCGGTCCGGCCGGAATGTCATGCGCCTATCATCTGGCCCGTCGCGGTTACCGGGTCACTGTTTTCGAGGCTTTCCCGAAAACCGGCGGCATGCTTAGATATGGCATTCCCGACTATCGTTTACCTCAAAATATTCTTGATGCCGAAATCAACCGCATCGCCGACATGGGTGTGGAAATAAAAACGAAGACTTCCGTCGGCAACGATATTCCCATGGATAACCTTCGCCGCGACTTCAACGCCATCTTTGTCGCCATCGGGGCGCATAAAGGATTGAAATTGCGCGTCGAGGGCGAAGATGCCGGGAATGTCTTCACCGGCACCGATTTCCTTCACCGCGTGAATCAGGGCGAAAAGGTCGAGATCGGCGACAATGTGGTCGTAATCGGCGGCGGTGATACTGCTATTGATGCCGCCCGCGTCGCCCGTCGTCTGGGCGCCAATGCCACCATTCTTTATCGTCGGACACGGACCGAAATGCCCGCCATCGACGAGGAAATCGTGGGCGCCGAGGAAGAAGGCGTCAAAATCGACCTGTTGGCTGCTCCGCTGGAAATTTACTCCGAGAACGGCAACGCAGTCGGCATGAAATGTCAGCGGATGGAACTCGGCGAACCGGATGATTCCGGAAGACGCCGCCCTGTTCCGATCGAAGGCGATACCTTTGATCTGAAATTCACGACTCTGATCGCGGCTATCAGCCAGGCTCCCGATTTCAATGGTTTCGAGAACCTGATTGAAGGTCGCGACTGGGTCAAGGTTGACAATAAATTCAAATCGCTCAAGGATGACAATGTCTATTCCGGCGGTGATAATATCAATCTTGGTCTTGTGATCGACGGTATTTTCCATGGTCGTCGGGCGGCCGAGGCGATTCACGAGCGGTTTACCGGTACGGAAATGGCCATTGATCCGCCGGAGATGGGCGTTATTCGATTTGATAAGATGCAGCTGGCTTATTATGAAGCCAAGGACCGCAATAATCCCACCGAAATGGCCGTGGAAGAACGCCTCAAGAGTCTCGACGCCGAAATAACCAACGTCTATACTCAGGAACAGGCTGTCCTTGAATCCAAACGGTGCATGAGCTGCGGATATTGTTTCGACTGCGGCACCTGCTGGAGCTTTTGCCAGGATAACGCCATCATCAAACCGCTTGTCAAAGGTGAGGCGTACAAATTCAAGATGGAGTTTTGTAACGGCTGCAAGAAATGCGCTGAGAACTGTCCTTGCGGCTATATGGAAATGTTTTTATGAGCAATCAGTCAAAAAACATAAATTGAACTACAGGAGGAGTACTAATGCCTACATTCACACTCGGCAGTGTTTCAATCGAAGTCGATGAAGACGGTTTCATGGCGGAACCGGAAACTTGGAATGAAGAAATTGCCAAGGCTCTGGCCAGCACCGAGGGCGTTGGCGAAATGACCGACGATCATTGGAAACTTGCCAATTATCTCAGAGATTATTATCTCAAATTCGGGATTGCTCCGATGATTCGGAAACTCTGCAAGGAAACCGGGTTTTCATTGAAATATGTCTATGAACTTTACCCGTCGGGTCCTGCAAAAGGCGCCTGCAAAGTCGCGGGGCTGCCCAAGCCGACCGGATGCGTATAAATCCTATGTGGGAAATGCGGGGTTTTTCGGGTTGGAACGCCCGGAGCGCCCCGCATTCTAATATTATCCAGGGACCATGAGGTATATCGAAAAAAATGAAATTGGAAGATTTATTAATTGAGAAAAAGAAAACCATACTGGAAGACTGGTTTCAACTGATCCTCGAATCTTATCCCCCCGGCTCGATTGATTTCTTCAAAAACAAAAAGGACCAGTTCCAGAATCCGGTAGGTTATACGATCCTGAATGGCATCGAAAAACTCTTTGAAGGACTCCTGGGAGAATTCAGCCTTGAAGATGTTGCTGCTCCTCTGGATAAAATAATCAAAATCAGATCGGTCCAGGATTTTTCCCCTTCTCAGGCCGTGGCCTTCATCCATCAGCTTAAGAAAGTGGTAAGAAAATCACTGGGCGAACAGATCAGGGACGATCAACTTCGAAACCAACTGCACAATTTTGACTGCCGGGTCGATCGACTGACCCTGTATGCCTTTGATAATTATATGCAATGCCGCGAGAAAATGTTTGAGATCAGGGTCAACGAGGCCCGAGCCGGCAGTAACAGGTTAATCGAGCGATTAAATCGCAGATACGACGGCGCTGCGAGCGCCGACGACAAGAAAATCGAAAATAATTGATATTAAGATATAGAAGGAGACGATGGTAAATGAAAGGTTTGTATGCATTCTTTTCTTTACTTCTGCTCATTGCCGTTGCCCTTATAGGTGTCCAGGTAGTCAAATGGCACTTTCTATTTGGAGTGGTAATTCCCTATACGGCCTTTGCCATATTTATTCTGGGAATCATCTACCGGGTAATCAAATGGGCGAAATCGCCGGTCCCCTTCCGAATCACGACCACATGCGGACAACAGAAAACACACCCGTGGATCAATTCCAGTTATTTTGACAATCCCCATAATCTTATTGGTGTCCTCGGCCGCATGGCCCTGGAAATTCTGTTTTTCCGCTCGCTGTTCAGAAATACCAAAGCTGATATCCATGACGGTAAAATCGTGTACGGCGGGAACAAGTGGCTCTGGCTCGGCGGACTGGCCTTTCACTGGACATTTTTAATTGTCCTCGTGAGACACTTCAGGTTTTTCATGGAGCCGGCGCCGTTCTTTGTGGGTTGGATTCAAAACCTTGACGGCATCATGCAGGTTGGTATACCGGTACTTTACATGACCGACGTGGTATTCCTTGGAGCGCTCACATATCTATTCTTCAGAAGGGTGATCGTGCCGCAGGTGCGATATATATCGCTGGCCGGCGATTATTTCCCGCTTTTCCTGATTATGGCGATAGGCACCACCGGAGTACTTATGAGATATGTTCCTTCCATGAAAGTCGATATCAATGGAATCAAACAATTGACCCTCGGCCTCCTGAGTTTCGGTCCCATTGTCCCTGAAGGAATCGGTGCCACGTTTTTTATTCACCTGTTTCTGGTCAGTCTTCTTCTGGCCTATTTCCCGGCCAGCAAGCTGATGCACATGGGTGGCGTTTTTCTGAGCCCTACACGAAATCTGGCTAACAATAACCGTGCCCGCCGGCATGTCAATCCCTGGGATTACCCTGTCGAGGGACATTCCTACATGGAATGGGAAGATGAGTTCAGGGAACTGATGAAGGCCGCTGATATGCCATTGGAGAAGGAATAGCCATGTCGGAAAAATATAAAGCAGAAGAATTATCCCGAATAGACTTAACACCGCCAAAGACGGACTGGATGGATACCTCCCCGGTATTCAAAAAGGGGCGTTTTAATTACAGCGCCATCCCGAAGAGCATTGAATACCTGGGCCTGCCCAATCCGAGAAAATGGCAGCCGACCGATGATGACTGGAAGCTGCCTGAGAACTGGCGGGAAATTATTCTTGAAGGACTGAAGGTCCGCCTGGACAGATATCGGTCCCTCCGGGTCTTTATGGATATCTGTGTCAGGTGCGGCGCCTGCGCCGATAAATGTCATTACTACATCGGTTCCGGTGATCCCAAAAACATGCCGGTCCTTCGGGCCGAATTGCTCCGTGCGGTGTATCGAAATAATTTTACCCTGGCCGGAAAAATCATGGGCAAAATTTCCGGAAGCCGCGAGCTGACGGTCGATGTGCTTAAAGAATGGTTCTACTACTTCTTCCAGTGCACCGAATGCCGTCGCTGCTCGGTGTTCTGCCCCTACGGCATCGACACCGCCGAAATCACCATGATGGCGCGGGAGCTGTTGAGCCTGGTCGGTCTCGATATCGACTGGATCTGCACCCCGGCGGCGAACTGTCTTCGCACCGGAAATCATCTCGGCATTCAGCCGCACGGCTTCAAGGACAGCATTGAATTCGCGGCGGATGACCTGTTTGATGTGACCGGGGTCCGAACCACTCCATCCATCAACCGCAAGGGCGCCGAAATACTTTTTATAATGCCATCAGCCGATTATTTCGGTGACCCCCACTATTTCGGATTTCTGGGCTACCTGGCGCTGTTTCACGAAATCGGATTGGATTACACTTTGAGCGCTTATGCCTCGGAAGGCGGAAATTTCGGATTGTTCCACTCGTACGAAACGATGAAACGCCTCAATCAGAAAATATACGCCGAAGCCAAACGGCTCGGTGTCAAATGGATCCTCGGCGGAGAGTGCGGCCATATGTGGCGCGTTTTGCATCAGTATATGGACACTCTCAACGGACCGGCCGATTTTCTCGAAGAACCGGTCTCCCCTGTGACGGGAACGAAGTTCAATAATGCCAAAACAACAAAGATGGTCCATATCGCCGAATTCACATCGGATCTGATCAGGCACAATAAGATCAAACTCGACAGGGGACGCAACGACCGGTGGCGCGTGACCTGGCATGATTCATGCAACCCTGCCAGGGCCATGGGTATTTTCGAGGAACCACGGTATATCCTCCGCCATACCTGCAACAATTTCTTTGATATGCCGGAAGGCACGATCAAAGAGCAGACATTCTGTTGCGGCAGCGGAGCGGGGCTGGGCACCGATGAAAACCTCGAGATGCGCCTGCGCGGCGGGTACCCCAGAGGCAACGCCGTTCGCTACGTTCAGGAAAAGCATGATGTCAATCTGCTGGCCTGCATGTGCGCCATCGACAAGGCGACTCTTCCGGCCGTGGTCGATTTCTGGGCCCCCGGGGTGCAAATCGGAAGTCTGCACGAACTCGTCGGCAACGCTCTTGTCATGACCGGCGAGAAAGAGGACCGGACCGATTTAAGGGGTGACCCATTCGTAAATCAGAAACAAAGTGAAGAAACGGAAAATATGATCGAAAGGAAGGAGGATAAAGCAAATGTATGATGCTGGTAAAATCATCGGCGGCTTAGTTATCTTCCTTGCCCTGATATCCAGTCCGATCTGGTACAATATGGCGAGCGGCAGGGCCAATGTCGTGCCCGACCTCAAATATGTCACCAGCGAAAAACAATGCGTGATGCCCACCGAATATATGAAGACCCGGCACATGGATCTCCTCAATTCCTGGAGAACCGACGTTGTTCGTAACGGTTTAAGGGTCTTTACTTCGCCCGAGGGCCGCAAATTCAATATGAGCCTGACCAACACCTGTATGGGCTGCCACTCGAACAAGGCTGATTTCTGTGACCAGTGTCACAATTACAGTGCGGTCGGTCAGCCAAATTGCTGGGATTGCCATAATGTTCCGGGGGAGGTGCAGTGATGGGAATAGATAGAAGAAAATTCCTGACAATAGCCGGCCTTACGGCCGCAACGGCCCTTGGCCGAAAAGTAATCGGTCAGACGGAAGAAACTGATTCCGTCCGGACATCTCTTGGACTGCCCGAGGAATCGCCGCTGATCGCGAAACGCTGGGCGATGGTTATCGACACCAGAATCTGCCGTCAGAAAGACGGCTGCACGGTGTGTATCGAGGCCTGTCACCAGACGCACAATGTTCCCTATTTCGGCAACCCCAAGGATGAAGTCAAATGGATCTGGAAGGAGCATTATAAAGAGGCCTTTCCGAATCAGGAGCATGAGCACCTGAAGGAAGGTCTTCTCGAAACGCCGGTCCTGGTCATGTGCAATCATTGCGATAATCCCCCCTGTGTCCGGGTCTGCCCGACACAATCGACGTGGCGGCGCGATGACGGCATCGTGATGATGGATATGCATCGCTGCATCGGCTGCCGTTATTGTGTGGCGGCCTGCCCGTACGGTTCCAGGAGTTTCAACTGGCGCGACCCGAGACCGTTCATAAAGAATCTGAACCTGGAATTCCCGACGCGATCCCGAGGTGTCGTCGAGAAGTGTAACTTCTGTGCTGAAAGACTGGCCACAGGACTGCAGCCAAAGTGTGTTGAGGCCTGTCAGGAAAAAGCACTGCACTTCGGCGACCTTGAAGATCCGGAGTCGGAAATCCGGGCACTCCTTCGCGAAAACTATGCCATCCGGCGTAAACCCAATTTAGGCACCTCTCCGGAAGTGTACTATATAGTGTGAGGTTTTTATGATAGAAAAAGCACTTAGTGGAGATAAAAAATACTGGAGCTGGATAGCCTTCCTCATGATTGTCATCGGCATCGGGTTTCTATCATACCTGAGGCAATACACCAACGGCCTCACCGTTACCGGTCTGAGCCGGGATATAACCTGGGGCTTCTATATTGCCCAGTTTACCTTTCTGGTCGGTGTGGCGGCCTCGGCGGTGATGGTTGTATTACCCTATTACCTGCATAATTACAAGGCCTTTTCCAAACTGACCATTCTGGGTGAGTTCCTGGCAATCGGCTCGGTAATTATGTGTATGCTCTTTGTATTTGTGGATATGGGACAGCCGTTCCGGGCTTTGAACATATTTCTGCACCCGACACCGCATTCACTGATGTTCTGGGATGTGATTGTCCTGAGCGGTTACCTGCTCTTAAATGTGCTCATCAGCCATGTAACACTTGATGCCGAGAAAAAGAGCATTGCGCCGCCGAAATGGATCAAACCGATAATTATCCTTTCGATCCCGTGGGCCATCAGTATTCATACAGTCACCGCCTTCCTCTACTCCGGTCTTGCCGCCCGTGCTTTCTGGATGACGGCCGTCTTGGCCCCGAGATTTCTGGCCTCGGCTTTCGCATCCGGTCCAGCGCTGCTGATTATCATGGTCATGCTGATTCGGAAATTCACCCGCTTCGATCCCGGTAAAGAGCCGGTGCAAAAACTGGCTATCATCGCCACCTATGCCATGAGCATGAACATCTTTCTGATTCTGATGGAAGTCTTCACCGTTCTATACAGCAATATTCCCGAGCACATACATCACTTCCAGTTCCTCTTCTTTGGTCTGGAGGGAAACACCACCCTGGTTCCGTGGATGTGGTCTTCTGTAATTCTGGCGATACTGGCGCTGATTCTTTTGCTGAATCCCAAGACCCGGCGGAACGAGAGTATTCTGGCAGTGGCATGTGTGGCTGTTTTCGTATCAATCTGGATCGATAAGGGCCTTGGCATGGTTGTCGCCGGTTTCACGCCGACACCGCTTGGTCATGTTATTCAATATTGGCTGACTTGGACCGAGTTTTTTATAAGTATGGGAGTTTACGCGATCGGCGCCCTGCTCGTGACTGTCTTCTACAAAATGACCTTATCTCTCAGGGGTGAGACCCTTAAAAACCAGGAAAATGAAATAATCGCCCGGGAGGTCAAAACGATCGCCGGGTAGTTGATTTTTATACGAAATTTATTAAATTTGAGGACGCTGCGATTTGGGCAGCTTAAAAATTGGGGTTGCCTCGGCAACCCCTAATTTTTCGGGAATGAGATGACAGAACTGAAAAAATCCGATATTGTTATTGTGGGCGGCGTCGCGGCCGGCCCCAAGACTGCGGCCACTCTGGCCCGGCGCATGCCGAAGGCCAAAATCACCCTGTTCGAGAAAGATCGACACATTTCTTTCGGAACCTGCGGTCTTCCCTATTTTGCCTCGGGGGACATTGACAGTTTCCGCGAATTGACCGTGACCTCATATGGGGTCCCGCGGGATGTCGATTTCTTCAAAAAAACGAAGGGGTTTGACGTAATCACCGGCGCAAAGATCATTAATATTGATCGGAGCAACAAGACTGTAACGGTAAAAGAAGCCAACGACGGCGTGATTTATAAATATGGCTTCGACAAGCTGGTGCTGGCTACCGGCGCAACACCCCAGAAGACGCCTTTCCCAATTCCGGAAAGTCCTAAAATCAGGCATTTTACGCGACCTGAAGACGCCATGGAATTTCGCAAGGCGGCTCAGCAGGGGCAAATCGGCAAAGCAGTAATTATCGGAGGTGGTTTTATTGGCTGCGAGCTGGCCGAAGCGGTCGGCGGAATGTGGGGAATCGAAACGGTTCTGGTGGAAAAGGAAGTTTCTCTTCTCCCCTACCTTCTTGACCCCGAGATGGCAGCCATAGCCCAACGGGAATTGATCAGGAATAATATCGAAGTCAGGCTTTCAAGTTGTGTCGAAAAAATCGGACTCGATGATAATGGAAATCCTGTTATTTATATTCAGAATTCGGCGCCGATCGCGGCAGATTTTGTCTTTCTCTGTCTTGGTGTAAAACCAAACGTTGATCTCGCCCGTGATGCGGGATTGGAAATTGGAGAAACCGGAGCCATTAAGATAAACCGGAATATGCTGACATCGGATCCGAATATATATGCCGGAGGCGATTGTGTCGAATCGGAATGTCTGGTAAGCGGCCGGAAATTATATATTCCGATGGGCTCACTGGCCAACCGTCACGGACATGTGATTGCCGAGAATATTGCCGGAAACAAGACGGAGTTTCCCGGTGTAACCGGGGCCTTTCTGGTTAAAGTGTTTGATACCAATATCGGTTCGGTCGGCATTAATGAAAAAACGGCCGAAGTTTGCGGATTAAAGGCAAGATCAGTCTGGGGGGCCTTTGTCGATAAGCCCGACTATTATCCCGAAAGCAAAAGCTTCACCCTGAAAATGATATATGATGAAAACAGCGATCGTCTTCTCGGTTTACAGGCGGTCGGCAGCGGCGATATCTGTCGCCGTATCGATGTCTTTTCGTCATTTCTATTGAAGAAATCAAAAATTAATGACTTGCTTGATTTTGAGCAGGGTTACGCCCCGCCATATTCGGAGGCTATCGATCCGTTGTATCATCTGACAACCATGGCACAGGCGCAGCAAAGAGGTATATCCTTTGCCAAACCGGGTATAACAATTGAAAAAGGTAACGTCCTCTGGCTTGATGTTCGCGAAACAGAGGAGGCGGCCGAAGATCCATGGCAATTGCCCGAAGAAATTAAAAAAGATCATTATATAAATATCCCTCTCAATGATTTGAGAGACAATCTTGATAAAGTAAAGAATTTCGATAAAATTAGAATTGTCTGCCGCAGGGGACCGCGGTCATATCAGGCGGCCATAATTTTAAGAGATGCCGGATATGAAAATGTTTATATTTCATCCGGAGGAACGCAGGCAGCTTTAGCATGATATTATGACTGGAAGGAGTATCATATAAATGGCAATGAGCAACTGGTATCTGGCCGTTTGTGGAATCAACCATAAGACATCCTCTCTCGAGGAGCGCGAACCGGTGCAACTGGGGCGCGATGATATGGCCAAAGCCCATGCCGTTTTCAGCAATCATCCGGATATCCTGGAATCGACCATTGTAGCCACCTGTAATCGAGTCGAGTTTTATTTTGTAGCCAAAAAGGAATGTGACCCGTTTGGAGCTGTCAGGCAGTTTTATCGGGACTTCCGGGGCAATGATATTTCAGCGCTGTCTGATCTGTTTTTCGTAAAAAAGAACCGCCATGCCGCCGATCATCTGTTTCGCGTCGCGGCCGGCATCGACTCCATGGTTCTTGGCGAAAACCAGATTATGGGTCAGGTCAAGGATGCATACAGCTCCGCCTGCGCGGTCAAAGCCGCCGGGAAGATCATCCACCGCCTGTTTCATCAGGCTTTCAGGGTCGGCAAAAGTGTCCGCACCGATACCGAGATGGGTAAAGGGGCCTGTTCGATTAGCAGCGCGGCGGTCGAGATGCTAAGCGAGCGCACGGCGGCAGCTGAAAACCCGCGAATTCTATTTATCGGCGTTAACCAGATGATCACCCTGGCCGCCAACGGGCTGCGCCGCCTTGACTATAACCATTTTGTTTTTGCCAACCGCACACAGGAAAAGGCGGCCTCATTCGCGGCCGGATACAATGCCGAGGGGCATTCTCTTGACCGACTTGATGAGTTAATCGGCGGGTCCGATATCATTATCACCTGCACCGGATCCATGGAACCGATTATCAGGAAAGATATGTTTGACAGCCTCCTTACCAAAAATCCCGGAAAGAAACTGAAAATTATTGACATGGCTGTTCCAAGGGATAGCGAGATCGACAAGAATTATCATGAATCAATAGAGGTGCTTGATCTCGAAGATATCAAATTGTCTGTAAAAAAACAGCAGGCGAAACGGGAACTGGCCATCCCGCAGGCCGAACAGATAATCGAGCGCAAACTTGGGGAATTTGTTTACTGGTTCGATCACGTGCGCTATGAACCGATTTATAATGGTTTGTACGATGCATATGAGAATATTCGACAGGCCGAGATGGAATCAATACTCGAAAAATTTCCGCAGGACCAGCGCATTATTATAAATCGGGCCACAAAAAATCTTATAAACAAGCTGGTGCATCTTAAAGTCCGGCTTTCATCTGACAGCAAAAAAACGGAGTGAATTCATGTCTCATAATTATATGCCCATCAGTATCGCTATGAAAAACCGTAAATGCCTTGTTGTCGGAGGCGGCCGGGTGGCGCTTCGAAAAATAGAAACCTTAATAAATTATGATGGCGAATTTACAGTGATCGCCCCGGAGACAGAGGACAAAATAGATTATTATGCCCAAAGAGGGCTGATTAAGCTGGAAAAGAGAGCTTACAAGTCTCCTGAAGCAGCCTTATATGGGCTTGTCATTTCGGCCAGTAATGACAATGTTGTGAATCAAACCGTCTTTGATGACTGCCGCAGCGCCGGCGTTCCGGTCAATGTGGTCGATAACCCGGCCCTGTGCGACTTTATATTTCCGGCAGTGGTTCGGCGAGGCTGCCTTTCCGTATCAGTGGCCAGCGACGGTAAGGCGCCGTTTTTATCGGGTCACCTTAGGTTTGTCCTCGAAAATATGTTTGTCGAAAACCGCTGGAATAAAATTGCCGAATTTGCTTCGGAGTTTCGTAAAAAAGTGCAGGAGCAGTGGCCGGACGATACCGACAAGAAGACCGGATGTTATAGCCGTTTTCTGGATACCGACTGGAAATCGGTTATCGGCGAAAAAAGTGATGATGAAATTCGAACCATGCTGGATGAAATGTTGAAGTTCTGATTAACTGAATCAGGCTTGATGCTATATGTCAAAAAAAGTTTATAAAGTCGGGACCAGGGGAAGCAAACTGGCTTTGGCTCAGACCGGTCAGGTTGTGGAATATTTAAAAAAGCTCCATTCAAATGTCGATTTTAAGATTCTGACAATCACGACCGAGGGCGATCATGACACCGCCACGTCTCTTGAGCAAATGGGTGGCGTGGGTGTATTTACCAAAAAAATCGAACAGGAATTGCTGGAACATAATATCGATATAGCCGTTCACAGCGCCAAGGACCTGCCTTCGGTGATGACCGAAGGGCTGGCTATCGGGGCGGTGCCGGAGCGGGAATCTTGCTCCGATGTATGGATATCTCATGACGGCAGCAGTATTCATGAGATAAAGGCTGGCGCCGTTGTCGGAACCGGCTCGCCGCGCCGCCGCGCCCAGCTTTTATGTATGCGTCCGGAGCTGACTGTGACGGATATCCGCGGAAATGTCGACACCAGGTTGAAAAAAGTAAAAGAAGGTAAATATGATGCCATCCTTATGGCTCATGCCGGATTAAAGAGGGCGGGACTTGACAAGCATATAACCCAGGTTCTGCCACCGGACAGATTCATTCCGGCGCCGGGGCAGGGATTTCTCCTGATTCAAATCAGAAACGACGATAATGAAGCCCTAGAAATAACCCGGGCGGTTAATCATGAAGCATCTCGCCGCTGCTTAACCATCGAAAGGCTGCTTCTTGAAAAGCTCCAGGCCGGGTGTTCGGCGGCAGTCGGCGGCTGGGCCCGATTCTCGGGTAATAAGATATTACTCTCGGCGGTCGTGCTTGACAAAGACGGCAAAACAAGATTATATGCCGAAGGTAATATAGATTATGAAAAGCCGAACGAGAAGCTTGCAAAATCTGTGACGGACAAGTTGTTGGCAAAAGGTGCAGCCGGAATTATTAAGCAATATGAAAGCTGAAGAAAAAACCGGGAAAGTTTACCTGATCGGCGCCGGGCCCGGTGATCCCGGCCTTATCACCGTCAAGGGAATGGAATTGATCAACAATTGTGATGCCGTCGTTTTCGACAATCTGGTTCCTGATGAGTTGATTGTGAATTTGCCCCCCCACTCCGAAAAATATTATGTCGGCAAGAGAGCCGGCACACATACCCTCCCCCAATCCGAAATGAATGAACTTCTGGTCAGGCTTGCCGGGGAAGGAAAACGAGTGGCCCGATTGAAGGGCTCCGATCCTCTCATTTTCGGCCGCGGCGGTGAAGAGGCCAAATATCTTAAAACGCACGGCATCAAATTCGAAATTGTCCCCGGTGTCACGTCGGGTATTGCCGCCCCAACCTACTGTGGAATCCCCTGTACCGATCGGGATAAAGCATCCCTGGTAACTTTTGTCACCGGTCATAAAGCACAGGAAAAAGTCCTCTCGACGGTCCCCTGGGAATGTATTGCCAAAGCCAAAAATGGAACCGTTGTGATCTATATGGGTGTCGGCGAGATTGCCAATATTGTCAGTGAACTTACCCGATACGGCATGTCCCCGGACTCACCCATGGCGGTCATCGAACGAGGGACTTTCCCCACCCAGCGGCATTTTACCACGACACTGACTGATATGCCCGATCTGGTTATCAGGGAGAATATCCGGCCGCCCGCCTTATTTGTCATCGGCGAGGTGGTCAGACTGCAACCGTTTATGGAATGGTTTGGCGACGGGCCGTTGTTTGGCGTACGTGTCATGGTGACCCGTCCGGCGGATCAATCGGGAGAGGTGTACCGCGCCTTGCGGGATCTCGGGGCGGAGGTGCTCCCCTATCCGACCATATCTACCAGAGAGAATATTGACGATAAAGGCTGGGAGTCATTCAGCAAAATTTCAGAAGAGAACAACTGGTTGATTCTCACAAGCGAAAACGGCGTTCGTTACTTCTTCAGGCAATTTGCCGAAAGAGTCGGCGATATTCGTCAACTTGGCCGCTTCAAAATCGCAGCGGTCGGTCATGGTACAGCGAGAGCCCTGGAGCAAGTGCATTTGAGAGCCGATTTCATTCCGAAAAAAGCCACCACTCAGGCTTTGGCTGATGAGCTTTGCGGGCATGTGGATTTATCCGGCGTAAATGTTGTCAGAATTCGCGGTAATCTGGCTGACGATCGAATTGAAAATAAACTGGTTTCAGCCGGCGCTTCCGTCTTGCCGATTACCTGTTACCACACTTCATATACCGGCTGGATGGATGGATTTAAGGAACGGCTGTTTGAGCACCTTCCCGACATAATTACATTTACCAGCGGTTCAACCGCCGCAGGGTTGTGTAAAATTCTTTCCGGTGAAGAGATGGAAATACTGACGAGGGATGCGCAGATCATATCGATCGGACCATCGACGACCGACATGATAAAATCTTTGGGTATAAAAGTCACTCTTGAAGCCGATGAACACAGTGTACCGGGCATAATTTCAAAAATTGTCGAATATTATACAAATAAGTTACAGGGGGTACAATGACATTTCCAATATCACGACCGAGAAGGTTGAGAAAGAGTGAGGCGATCCGCCGGTTGGTTCGCGAGACCCGACTGCACCCTTCCAATTTTGTTTACCCGCTCTTTGTCAGTGAAATAATCGATGATCCCACCCCGATCGGCTCGATGCCGGGTATATTTAATTACCCGCTTAAAAATATCGCTCTTGAGGCCGACCGAGCCTTCAAACTGGGCATTCCGGCGGTTCTTTTATTTGGCACGCCTGCCAAAAAGGATCCCGGCGGATCGGCATCATTAAAATCGGACGGTATTGTCCAGCAGGCGGTCATGGAAATAAAATCCCAGAACCCGGATATTGTTGTCATTACTGATGTCTGCCTCTGCGAATATACCGATCATGGCCATTGCGGGATTATTAAAGACAATGGCGTTGATAATGATGCCACTCTGGATGTGCTGGCCCGCCAGGCGGTCAGTCATGTTCAGGCCGGAGCCGATATCGTGGCCCCCTCGGACATGATGGACGGACGCGTCGGGGCCATCAGGGGGGCGCTTGACGATTATGGATTTGCCAACACCGCCATCATGGCCTATTCGGCCAAATACTGTTCCGCTTTCTATGGCCCTTTCCGTGACGCCGTCGATTCGGCGCCGAAATTCGGGGATCGGCAGACATACCAGATGGATCCGGCCAACGCCATTGAAGCAATCCGGGAGATTGAGCTTGATATTGCCGAGGGAGCCGATATCGTAATGGTCAAGCCGGCCCTGTCATACCTGGATATTATTGCCGCAGCCAGAAGCGAATTTGCCGTCCCGATCGCGGCTTATAATGTCAGCGGCGAATACTCGATGGTAAAAGTAGCCGCGAAGAATAATCTTGCCGACGAAAAAAGACTGACGCTGGAAATCCTGACATCGATCAAACGGGCCGGGGCCGATATAATAATTACCTACCATGCTCTTGAAGCGGCTCGGTGGCTGGAATAAGTTGCATTATATGTTCCCAAAAAGGCCCGGTCATTTAGCTTGATCGGGCCTTCTTGCATGATATATGATTTCAATCAATTAATCCGGTTAATCCGGTACGATACTTCTGTTGAGCACAATATCTTCATCCGCCTTTTCCCGCATCGCCCGGACGGCGGCTTCAAGCTCGCGTATGTTTTCGACTTCACTGTAAAACAGCGGTGAGGCATCGATCTTATTGGCGCGGTTATGCCTTAACACTTCACCGCATATTCCGGGCGGAGTGGTCCCGGCGGCAAGGATTATATAAAAAATAACAATGGCCGACAGGCCTGCCATAAATTTCAGGAGCCTTTTTTTCAATGGCTCCCTGTTAATTTTGCCGTCAACATCTTTCATCATATCGCATTCGGGAATAATATTATAAAGGCCAGCCAGGCGACCAGTAACGTCAAAATCATATTGAAGGACTGACCGATAACATACAAATACATTGGCTTGCCGCCCTCCATGCGACTGGCCAGATCACGGAAATTTGACTCCAGACCGATCGACACAAACGCGAGACAAAAGAACCATCCGCGAAGAACGCTCGAAAACGGATCGATCATAATCGCCTCGACCATCCGAAAATCGCCGCCCATCATCGGGACCACCAAAAACGAATAAAACAATGATGCCGCGACAAATCCGATAACGAATTTCGGGAAACGGTACCAGATTTCCATGGCGCTGGCCTTATGCCCCGGGATGGCTTCGACTTTGGTAACCCAGTAAATCGCGATAAAAAAAGCGACCACGCCGATCAAGACATTCTGTATCATTTTGACCACCGCCGCCACCTGCTCGGCGGTCTGCCCCAGCATCGACCCCGCCGCCACAACCGCTCCGGTGGAATCGATCGTCCCGCCCATCCAGGCGGCGCCGAGGATTTTGTTCATTCCGACGAATTTGATGAAAAGCGGCATGAAAAACATCATCAGCACCGTAAAGATCAGGGTCATTCCGACGGCCAGAGTCAGGTCCTCTTTCTTCGCTCGCGACGCCGCCGCCGCGGCAATCGCCGCCGACACGCCGCACACCGAGGTGGCGCTGGCTATGATAATGGCCAGATTTTTATTTTTCATTTTCAATACTCTGACTGCGAACATATACATGAATATGATTACAATTGGCGTCACAATCCAGGCGACCATCAGCCCCGGGACGCCCAGAGAAAGTATTTTCTTGAAGAGAATCTCGGCACCCAGGAGTACCAAACCGATTTTAATAAACAATTCAGTGTTTATACCCGGTTTGATCCAGCCTGGCGTTCCTATCGTATTCGACACCAGAAGACCAACCAGCAGCGCCCACATGGCATAGCTCAACCCCCAATATTTTATTTCGGTCTGATTGGCCATCCAATACGATATCACAGCCAGGATGAAAATAAAAACAAATGCCAGCAGATACTTAAAGACATTATGTCGCTTGGTGACACCGATGACTATGGCGGTCAGCACACCCAGGATAATCATTAATATAAGCAACGACGGAATCAACGACTTGCCCGATTTTGCCAAAGCATCGAGCGGATTGGTTGTCCATTTACCGACCTTCGGAATCACCGGAAATCCATGCACCACTTTATATACCATGACCGACACAAATTGCCCGACATTCTCGCTCATTTCGGCATTTATGGTGTTATCCATAATATTGCACCTGACCCGGAACACCGATGCCTGCGATAAGTCATAATTTTTTCTTAAGCCGCGCGCCAGGGCCATATCGGTGGAATCCTTTGGAATAAATTCTACCTTAACACCTTTGGCTTCCAGCGCCTCGGCGGTCTTATGATTACCGGCGGCATACTGAAAATTATTTCGATTGATCAGGCTGTCATTGAACTGATCGAAAAAATACTCCACGCACAGATCATTGGTAAACAACACCCATGATTGCCCGGCTTGCGCGGTTTCCAGTTTGGACCAGGCGCTTTTATCATGATATTCTTCACGGGACACCGACTGCGTCAAAATCACGATTAAAATAAAGAAGCCTATCCAGACCGCCCACCAATCTTCCTCTTTCCAAAGTGCTTTTATGCCTTTTTCCATACATCCCGTCCTTTACTTTACTGATGAATTTGTACTATCACACCCTATTCACTGATTAATAAATAATAACCGGCCGTTTGCCCTCCAGTCAAGTAAAAACAAAAATGGAAAAAGGCAATAAACACACTGACGCCCCTGTTTATACAGGGGCGTCTATAAAATATATTTTAGAATGGCTTTGGAAATGAGAACGGGATCAGGTATCGATCCCGGTGATCTCTATATTTTTGATAATATCCAACTCGGCAAGAGCCTCTTTGATGTCTTTCTGCCTTTCACCGGCCATACGGCCCGGCGCATTGAATTTCACTTTCACGGTGCCGGATTCGCAATCACAGGTAAGCGTCATATCCATATCCCTGGTTTTCGGTGACCGCACCAGATATGCCCTGATTTTTGCCTTCATGTGGGCATCATGGATCAGTTTCATGGCGCCGGCATCAATTCGAAATTCCGGCTTTCTTACAAGCAGGCCGATCATTTCCACCATGGCATCGAGATTGAGCTTCTCCATATTCAGGACGATATCATAATTCGTCATTTCGTCATATTCGGCGCCATGAAGGAACTTGTACCAGCTAATCCGCTGTGCATCCACATACTGAATATGCTCCCTGGCTTCCGCCTCGCTGTAATTGGATTCGGCGGTCAGAGTCTTGACGCGATATTCAAGCGGCGCCACGACCTTGACCCGCAGCACCCGAGGGACATCCGTCAAAAGGTAATGGGTTTGCAGCCCGTGATAAATAATATTTCCTTCGGCGACGAAATCCATCAGGGCCGCCTTGAAAATGACAAGATAGTGGTGAATTTGCGCAGCGTGAGGATCCCACGAGTGAGGCGGCCGGGTTTCCATGATGCTCTTGGCCGCATTAAGGAATTCTTCAATTCCGTATTTTTTGCCATGTTCGATTATTTCCTCGCGGGAAATTGCCCGGCAGGGAATTTCCCTGGCAAGACCCTGCGTGAGTTTATAGGAAGCGCTAAGGGAACCGCGTGTGATTGTTATAACCGGCATCTCAACCTCCTCATCAATGATACCTCTATGAGCTTATAAAATGAGGCCCAACTATGTTAAAAATTCGCCTGTCCGCTATTTCCGGGTATCTCGGAACAGGCAGGTCGGCCGGGTAATCCCGGGCCGTTTTAAAATACAATTTAAATTGGACTTAGGCAAACGATATTTACCCGGCCGGCAATAGCCGGCCTGTAATAAAGGCAATCGGCATAATTGCTATTTCCCGGCTGTCCGCCCGATACTTCGCGCATAAACCAGTGCCAGGGTGCGGTAAATCATATGGGCGAATTTCGAATAAGGCATATACCATAGCAGGAAAAAGACCACGACCAGATGAATAAAATAAACAATATAGGCCAGCATAGGCACCCCGGTCAATCGAGTTGCCCAGGACAGCATGCCGGTCAAGCCGACCAGAAAAAGCATATACAGGAAGAGATAATCGGCATAGCCGTTGGCCCCGACATTGTCTCGGTTCTGCCAGCGCCTGACAATCAGCATGCCACCGCCGATTACCAGGGCCAGACCGCTCAGACCGCCCAGTATTTTTACGGGGTGAGGCAAATTAACCGGTAAATCAAAAAAGGCGCTTAACTGCTCCAGACCGAGAAGATGCAGATAATGAGGAATAAATATAAAAACAAAAACCGCCCCGGTGGTGATCATGGCGCCGATAAATCCATAGAAAAGCAGAAGGTGTCCCAGGGCGCGGGGCTTATTGGTATCACAGTCGTAGAAGCTGGAATGGGCAAGAATTCCCTTTACCGTCAAAATCAGCGCCTTCATAAAGGACATCTGCGACTGAAAGCCGCTTGATTTCAGCCCTTTCCAGAATCTTACAAAGCCAATGGAAGCAAACAGAAAAATAATAATATTTCCTACTACGAACAAAGCATCGACAAAGCTATGTCTGAGAAAGTAGTCAAAATCTATTGTGCTGCTGCTCAGATACAGGACGTCGCCATTCGGGCCGATTTTGGGCATAAATAATATGGCGAACACAAGAATAAGAACCGGTACCATTAATAGGATCGGCAGGGCCTTTGGTGAAGCTACTGCCCTGCCCATAAATGACGGGAAGGCGAACTTTTTATACATATAGGATCTGATGGCCGCAAGAACATCACCCGGACGGGCGCCGCGGGGACATTTCTGCGTGCAGTCATTGCACTGAAAACACATCCAGATATCCGGATCAGCCATCAAGCGGTCCGTCTGGCCCCATTGTGCCAGAAGCATCTCCTTACGCGGAAATGGCTTTTCGGCCGGAGAAAGGCTGCAAACCACCGAGCAGGTGGCACACTGGTAGCAGCTTTTGACAGTGTCTCCCCCGGCTTTTCTGACATCGCGTATAAATTGAAGATTGGGTTCTATTAACTGCCCATTGGCCACTACACACTCCTTATCTGATATCTCTCCATCTTTGGTTGGTAAATCGGCAATAATGCCGGTTTACCCGATTAAAAATAGGCACAGGCATCAAATATGTCAAGATTTTTTGTTATTTTTTTCACAAAGTCAGTTAAGTTTTTCACAAATAGTATCGAAATCTATTATAAGAGAGGCGGTGAATTTAATATTACTAATTTAGTCATAAATTCGGACATTTAATTGAATTTGGGGCAACTAGACATCGACGCAGCCTATTGGGAGGAAAAGGCTCACCATGAAGCCACAGCCCGGTCCGGCACCATCAGGGGATCACACTCAAAACGTTATCCCTATGAACTATTTACAGATAGAGGGCAAAGCTCGAATCCTGCCAGCCACCCTTGATAAATCGATTGAAAAATGATACAAAATAAGGGCAAAAAACGCAAAAAAATGGCTTTTACCTCTTGACAAAGCTTGTGAAAAAAGTTACATTCTATGCTGTGTGAATAGATGACAAAGCTTGTGAATTATATCACAATTAATGCAGAATTGAAATTTTAGTTTACTGATAATTAACACAAAGCAGGTAAGAATTATGTCAAAACTAATTTCTCCACATGGAAGCGACACGCTGAAGATTCTGCTTCTCGAAGGAAAAGAGAAAGAAGCTGAATTGAAAAAAGCGCAAGGATTACCCAAGGTGGTAATGGCTTCTCGCGAAACCGGTGACCTCATCATGATGGGCATCGGCGGGTTCACTCCCCTGGAAGGTTTCATGGGACAGGCTGACTGGAAAGGTGTCTGCCAAGATATGAAAATGACCAATGGTGTCTTCTGGCCGATTCCCGTGACTCTCTCTCACGACAAGAAGATCGATCCCGGCACGGAGATATGCCTTGTCTCCGGCGAGACAAATGAGATTATGGGTACGATGAAAGTCTCCGAATCGTACAAGATCGACAAAGAATTCGAATGCAAACATGTTTACAAGACCACCGACATGGAGCATCCCGGTGTCAAGATGGTCATGGCTCAAAAAGAGTGGAACATCGCCGGAAAGGTCAAGGTTCTTTCGGAGAGTTATTTCCCCAAGGAATTCAAGGGCATTTATCAGACTCCCACCGAGAGCCGCAAAATTTTCGAAGAAAAAGGATGGAAAACAATCGCCGCCCTGCAACTGCGTAATCCCATGCATCGTTCCCACGAATATCTTGCCAAGATTGCGGTTGAAGTCAGCGACGGTCTTTATATCCATCAGCTGGTCGGCAATCTTAAGCCGGGCGACATTCCGGCCGAGGTTCGCGTCAAATGCATTGACACCCTTGTCGAGAATTATTTCGACAAGAACCGTGTTGTGATGGGCGGTTACCCGCTGGATATGCGTTATGCCGGACCGCGTGAAGGTCTCCTCCATGCTCTTTTCCGTCAAAACTTCGGTTGTACGCACATGATTATCGGCCGTGACCATGCCGGTGTCGGTGATTATTATGGTCCGTTTGATGCACAGGAAATCTTCTTCAAACTGTGGGACGGCGCTCTTGAATGCAAGATGCTTCCTATCGACTGGACATTCTGGTGTTACAAGTGCGGTGGTATGGCTTCAATGAAGACTTGTCCGCATGGTAAAGAAGATCGTCTGTTCCTGAGCGGCACCGCTCTTCGCAAGGGATTATCCGAAGGCGGCGACATCCCCACCGAGTTCAGTCGTCCCGAGGTTCTGGCCATTCTTCGCGAATATTATGCCAGCATCAAGGAAGAAGACAAGGTTGAAGTCAAACTGCATGGCCATGCGACCGGCGATGCGGATAAAAAGAAATAATAAATACATCACGAAGCTGATTTATAAACTCAGTTAGGAGGTAGTTAATGCCTAGTTTTGTGAATCCCGAAAAATGTGACGGGTGCAAGGCACTGGACAAAACCGCGTGCCAGCATATCTGTCCGAATGATCTTATGGTTCTCGACAAGGACAAAATGAAAGCCTTCAACAGAGAGCCGGAGATGTGTTGGGAATGCTATAACTGCGTCAAGATCTGCCCTACCCAGGCAGTCGAGATCCGCGGTTATGCCGACTTCGTGCCATTGAATGCTTCGGTTACCCCGCTTCGCAGCACCGACAGCATCATGTGGACGGTCAAGTTCCGTAATGGAATGTTGAAGCGATTCAAATTCCCGATCAGAACGACTGAAGAAGGCAAGGCTAAGCCGGCCGGTGGTTACGGCACTTCTCACGGTAATTTGAATGATCACATTCTGGCCCAGGAGCCGGAAGCACTGAAACTGTCCGAAGTCTATACCATTAAGTAAATTTCAGGAGGTTGGATAGTAATGGAAAATTTTGAAACTGTTGAAATTACCACTGACCTGCTGATACTTGGCGGTGGTATGGCAGCCTGCGGTGCGGCCGTCGAGGCCAGCTATTGGGCGAAGAAAAACAATCTTAAGGTTACAGTCGTCGACAAGGCGGCCATGGATCGTTCCGGTGCCGTCGCTATGGGACTGTCGGCCATCAACCAGTATGTCGATCTTCCCAGCGGCAAGAATACCGTAAAGGATTACGTTGACTATGTCCGCATGGACCTGATGGGTATCACCCGTGAGGATCTGGTGGCCAATATTGCCCGCCACGTCGATTCCTCCGTGCACCTGTTCGAAAAATGGGGACTCCCCATCTGGACGGATGCCGATGGCAAATATGTGCATGAAGGCCGCTGGCAGCTGATGATTAACGGCGAATCTTATAAAGTCATCGTCGCTGAAGCCGCCAAGAACGCTTTGGCCGAAGCCGGCGGTGAGTATTTTGAACGTATCTTCATCGTTGAGCCGTTGCTTGACGGCGATCGTGTCGCCGGCGCCGTTGGCTTCTCGGTTCGCGAGAACAAATTCTATGTCTTCCGTGCCAAAGCCACCATCGTATCCATGGGTGGCGCGGTGCACGTCTTCAAACCGCGCAGTACCGGTGAAGGTCTCGGCCGCGCCTGGTATCCGCCGTGGAACTCCGGCTCATCGGCCTATTTCACCATTCGTGCCGGCGCCGAAATGACCAGCCAGGAAGTTCGCTTCATCCCGGTTCGTTTCAAAGACGCTTACGGTCCGGTTGGAGCCTGGTTCCTTCTGTTCAAATCCCGTGCGACCAACGCCATGGGCGGTAACTACATGGTCGAACGCACCGACGAGCTCCTGAATTGGAAGCCGTACGGTCTGGTCAAGCCGATCCCGGCTAACCTTCGTAACTGGCTTGGTATGCTTGACATCAAGGATGGCAAAGGCCCCATCTATATGAGGACCGAAGAAGCTATCCAGAAGATAGTTGCCGAGGCCGGCGATGAAAAAGCGGCCAAGAAGAAACTTAAAGAACTGGAATCCGAAGCCTGGGAAGACTTCCTTGATATGACCATTTCGCAGGCCATTCTCTGGGCCGCCACCAACGTGGAGCCGGAGAAGAAAGCTTCCGAAATCGCCGCCGCCGAACCGTATTTCATCGGTTCTCACTCCGGCGCCTCGGGTGCCTGGGTCAGCGGTCCGGAAGACATCCAGAGCAAGGACACCAAGAGCGAGTATTTCTGGGGCTACGATCATATGGCCACCGTCAAAGGTATGTTCTGTGCCGGTGATGCCTCAGGCGCCTCCTCGCACAAGTTCTCTTCCGGTTCGCATGCGGAAGGCCGCATCGTCGGCAAGGCAGCCGTTAAATTCGTCCTCGAAAACAATACTCTGCCGAACATCAACAAGGCCGAAATCGATAAACTCAGAGACGCCATTCTGAAGCCGCTGAAGACCTTTAAGGACAATCAGGGCGCTTCCACCGATCCCGACACCAACCCGAACTACATTATTCCCAAGATGTTCATGTTCCGTCTGCAGAAGATCATGGATGAGTACGTCGGCGGTGTTTCGTCGCAGTTCTCCACCAACGAAATGCAGCTCAACCGCGCCCTCGAACTGCTTAACTATCTCAAAGAAGATGCCGAGCAACTGGGAGCCCGCGACCTGCATGAACTGATGCGCTGCTGGGAAAATGTTCAGCGTATGTGGCAGGCTGAAGCTCATGCCCGGACCGTCTTGTTCCGTCAGGAAACCCGTTGGCCCGGTTATTATTTCCGTGCCGACTTCCCGAAAATGGACGAGGACAACTGGCACTGCTTCGCCAACTGCAAATGGCATCCTGCTAAGAATGAATGGGAAATGATCAAACGCCCGATGCTTCATGTCTATCCTCAGCCGAAAGAGCATGAACTTCTCGGTGGCTGATCTTAAGCCCGTCCGATAATCGCTTATGCGAACTCCTCCAGGCGCTGTTTATCAGGCGCCTGGAGGTTTTTATTAAACGGATTGACTTTTGGTCGCCGACTGTTATCTTACGATGATTATGGGGCTGTTAAGGAATGAGTATGACTGAAAAAACGTACAATTGTCCGCACTGCCAGACCAGACTCGCCCCCTGGACCGTTCCCGAAATGGTCTGCTGGGGGTCAAAAGTGCAATTCGTTTGTTTTAACGATGAATGCCCGTATTTCGTCAAAGGCTGGGATTGGATGCGCTCCAAATATGAGGTCAATGCCTCATATCGGTACCGGCTTGATCCCGAAACAGGTGAAGAAGGACCGTTGCCGGTCTGGTCCAGGGACGCCCTTAAAGATGGTATAATAGTTGATCAGGAGAAAAAATGAGAGAAATCGAAAAATTCAAAGAGCATATTTTGAAGGAATATCCACGCTTGAAAAAAGAGGATAAATTCACTTTTTCATGCCATAAAAACGTCCCCTGTTTCAATGCCTGCTGCGGCGACGTCAACATATTCCTTACTCCCTA
This sequence comes from candidate division Zixibacteria bacterium HGW-Zixibacteria-1, assembly GCA_002838945.1. Taxonomy (NCBI): domain Bacteria; kingdom Pseudomonadati; phylum Candidatus Zixiibacteriota; species candidate division Zixibacteria bacterium HGW-Zixibacteria-1. The sequence continues at coordinate 67,378 of PGXB01000006.1, read as the reverse complement.
CGATATTATCCGGCTCAAGCAAAATCTGGGTATTGCTTCAACCGAACTTCTCAAAAAATATACCATCTCCCCTTTTGACAAGAATCTTCACTTCCCGGTACTCCTTCTCAAAATGAACGACGATGCCAAAAAAAGCTGTCCCTTTGTGGCGGAACAGGGTTGTACCGTGTATCCGGACCGCCCCTGGGCGTGCCGGATGTATCCGCTCGGACTGGCCTCGCCCGGTGAAGATGCCGGCGATGTCAGTGAAGAATTCTATTTCCTTCTGAAGGAAGATGTCTGCAAGGGTTTTAACGAAGACAAGGAATTCACGGTCGCCGAGTGGCTGGAAAATCAGGGTATCGAAGAATATAACGAAAACGGCGAGTACTTCAAGGAAATTACGACGCATCATTTCTTTCGGGAGGGGAATAAACTTAACCCGCAGCAGATTGAAATGTTCTTTACCGCCTGCTATGATATTGATCGCTTCCGCAGATTTGTCTTTGAAAGCAGCTTTTTTAACAAATTCGAAGTTGATGAAGAAACAAAAAGTAAAATCAAGACAGACGATGTCGAGCTGTCGAAATTCGCGGTTAACTGGCTGCGATTTGCATTTTTTGGAGAAAAAACCGCGAGTATTAGAGAGGATGTCGCAGCAGCTAAAAAAGAACAGCTTAAGGATAAATTAAAAAATAAAAACAGCGGCAAGTAGCCGCCGGTAATTTAATATTATCGTTAAGGCAAGCTAAGGCTGATCCCCGCCTCCTGTCCCGGTGCGGGGATTTTTATTTTGGCTGATTTTCTCCGCCAGATCGCTGATCTTCAAACTCAGTAAAGTCCCTGATTCTATTTCATAAATATCAACGAGATGGTCGTCGTCGGTTAAAAGGTGCGCCCCCTCTTGTGCGGCCGGGTTGTCTATCAATGCCAGTGCCAGCAATGAGGCCCCTCTTATTTCATGATCGGGACTTTCCAGCGATTTTGACAATTTTTCTTTTATACCGTCAAAAATATCGGGATTGTACTCGGCGATTCTGGCAATAGCCAGCCGGGTTCCCCTTTCAAACGGTTCTTCGCTCAGAAATGAAGCCAAAATGGGGCAAAACTCCCTACACAGATCAGGGACATTGAATAGAATCTCTCCAATCGCCTCAGGCGCATACCAGCAAATATTTCCGGATTCATCGTTCATCGTCCAAAAGAGGCGACGAAGCAATTCCCTGACATTTTCGAGGTTGCTCCGCGCTTCGACAGCGGCCACCTTGCCCAGAACCTCTGCCGCCCGATAACAGTTCACTTTTTCCGGTTCGAACAACAATGAAATCAAGACGCGGAAGGCCGACCGATCGGCCGTTGCCCAACGAACTATTCCCTCATTATCCCGAGCCACAAGCATTTCGCGAACCAGGTGCTTCTTTTGTCGAAATCCCATTCCCATTGAATACCAATCTCTTAAAAGGTATTTGACATCTATAAATGTACTGAAATCGATTTATAATGACAAGGCAAACTTTGCGGTAACATCAGACAGCCGCGTGAATTGAAGAAAGATATTTCCGTACTCGGAAATAGGCTTCTTCTGCATTGGAAAGAAGCGAGCATATTTGGCTTGACATTAGAAAAGATTAGTATAAATTTAATAAATAAGCGGGAGGTAGGTAGAGAGCGCCTTAACTGCAACACAATATTTTAACACTTGAACCCGAGATTCTTGCCGATTTTTGGGTGTAGATATTAGGTCTGCGCCTCGCAAATTTGATCCTACCTGTCTTGATAAGTTATTTGGATATTTGTGCTATGCAATTTTAAAACGCAGCATACTGTCAACAGTGAGGTTGCGTGAGTCAACATTAAACGCATAACTGCTAGACATCGTTGAGGAGGTGAGACTGTGATTTACCTGATCGACCCAAGCGAAATTACGAAAAGCGGTTGCAAAAAGCTGACCTGTGACACTTATGTACCGCCGGTCTGCAAGGATGTAGTGTATCCTCTCTATGGTATTGATCCAGTACCCATTTGATTAGAGTAGTTATGGGATACGGAAGGCGCTTGTCGTCCTTCCGTATCCGTATAATAATTAAGGGATTAACTTGCCGATGAAAAAGGTATCAAAATACAATCATATCCTGCCATGGCACAATGGTTATCATATTGCATATAATGCCCGTTCCGGGGGATTGGCTCTCCTTACACCTGAAAATGTAGCTGTCCTGGACAGGCTTTATTTAAAACTCAAGGAGAATGGCGAAAAATCATTGTCCGAAAACGAGCAGACTCTTCTTGGGCAATTGATGTTCGGAAACTTTGTATATGACGATCCGAGAGAAGAAATTGATATCTTACATTTCCAGCATATGATCGATCGTTATGACCAGACGGAACTCGGTATGACCATTGCGCCGACAATGGCCTGCAATATGGCCTGCGCCTATTGTTACGAGGGTAAGAAAGAAGGTCTTATCTCCGATGATGTCAGCAGCGCAATATATAAACTGCTGGAAGAGCAGGGGCGCTATCTCAATAGATTCGGCGTTATCTGGTTCGGAGGGGAACCTCTGCTGGCCCATCGGAAAATCGAACAGATGTCTGAGAAATTCATGTCTCTGGGCCAAAAGCATGATTTTGATTATACGGCGCAGTTGATTTCCAACGGCCTTCTGTTGACGCCTGATTTGGTTGACAGGTTTGCGGATTTAAAAGTCGGCAGCGTTCAAATAACCCTTGACGGTCCTTCAAGACTCCATAATAAGAAACGACCGTTAAAGAACGGTGGCGAGAGTTTTGCCAAAATCGTAAATAATATCAAATACGCCGCCGGGAAAATGGCGGTGGCCATACGTGTCAATATCGATATGACCTTCACGTCCGAAATTATTTCGGAGATGCTGGAGGAGCTTTCCGACGCCGGATTGAAACACCGCGTCGGGTTGTATTTCGGAATGGTGGAACCGGTATCCGAAGTCTGTGGAAATATCGCGGAAAGCTGTTACAGCAACCGTGATTTCTCGAAACTTGAAATAGAACTTTATTCCCTTTTACTGGACAGGGGATTTTCCATAAATTATATTCCTCGGCCATGCGCCTTTCATTGCATGGCGCAGACGATCAACTCATTTATAGTCGATCCCGAGGGGGATTTGTACCGATGCCTGGGTTACACCGGCAATAAGGAAAAATCGATGGGTAATATCGCCGATAAAATTGATTACAGCCATCCCAATTTTACCCGGCTCTTCGACTTCGACCCCTTCAATGATTCCACCTGCCGGGAATGTGATATTCTGCCGATCTGCATGGGCGGCTGTCCCTCGCGCCGGCAGGATCGCAAACTTGCCCAGGAAAATTTGTGCGGGACCTGGAAACACAGGCTTCCGGAAATGCTTGATATAATTGCCCGCTCCCGGCAGCAAAAGGCCAAGAGCACAGTATAGGAGTAGATATGACGGAATTCAGATTTTATCCCAAGGCTGTTGTCTGGGAAATAACTTTTGCCTGTAACATGAGATGCCTCCACTGCGGGACCTCGGCCGGAAAAATCCGCCCCGATGAGCTCTCGAAACAGGAAGCATTTGGACTTATCGATGAGCTGGCGGCGCTTGGCTGTGAGGAACTTACCCTGTCCGGCGGAGAACCGCTGCTGCGCCCTGATTGGCGGGAACTGGCCGCCCATGTTGTGGAAAAAGGGGTGAAGTCATATATTATCTCTAATGGTTATGCCGTTACAAAAGATATTATCAATGATTTCAGGCAGCTCGGTTTCACCAATGTCGGAGTGAGTTTCGACGGGACAGCGAAAACGCATAACTATATAAGGCAACGTGATGACAGCTGGACGAAGGTTGTTCGGGCCATGGAAATGATGACTGAGGAGGGTGTCCCATATTGCGTGGTCAGTCAGATTTCGAATATTAATCTGGATGAACTGGACGCCATGCATGACATATTAGTCAAAATCGGGGCTAAACAGTGGCGGATACAGATGACCACCAGCACCGGCAGAATGAAAGACCGTCGAGAATTGGTCATGTCGCTTGAAAATTATCCCCGTTTTATCCGCAAAATCATCGACCTGAAGAAAGACGATCGCGTCCAAATCAATGCCGGTGAAAATATAGGTTATTATGGCTGCATGGGCTATGATTTGCTTGGGAAGAATAATGTATATTTGGGTTGTTATGCCGGAACAAGGGTGGCCGGTATTTGCTCCAACGGCAATGTCAAGGGATGCCTGTCGATGCAGGAGCAGTTTGTTGAAGGTAATATTCGGAACTCCTCATTTACCGAAATATGGAACAATCCTAACGGGTTCGCCTACAATCGCAAGTTTACCAAAGAGACCGCCACCGGTTTCTGCCATGATTGCCGCTATCTTCCGCTTTGCCGCGGCGGCTGCACAACCACTTCGGTTTCGGCCAGCGGGGAGCGTGCTAATAATCCATTCTGCATATATCAAATTGAAAAGCAACAGGGTATTAAATGTGAAGATCCTTCCAACATCTCTCAATTGCTTGAAAATATCAGAGAAACCGAAGAGGAAATGAACAAAGTCCGGCAGCCGTAATATATGTGCCGCACCCGATATGAAAATTGAAAAACAGACAATAGTGCGTCTGTGGGGTTATCTTAAGCCGCATTGGCACCTTGAACTCCTGACTCTCATAATCATGGGGTTGATTGCTGCCCTGGTCTTGGCGATGCCGCTGGCCGTCAAGTACCTTATCGACGATTTAATACCCTCATTAACCGCCCAGGCCAAAAATGGAATAGATGTTATGCCCGTCATCTATTTCGGGTTGGTGCTTTTGGGAATCTATCTCTTTAATGTCATTTTTTCATATATCCGGGATTACCTGGTAGGATACATCGGCGCCAACATTATCGCCAGAATGCGCTCGCAACTTTTTGGCCACCTCGAAATGCTCACCCTTGATTTCCATCAGAGTCATCAGGTCGGCGAAATGATGTCTCGAGTACTGTCCGATGTTCAGTACATACAGAGTCTGCTCACCTCTATCCTTCTGGTGTTCCTGACCAATATCATGATGCTCGCGGCGATTTCGATTTACCTTTTTATGACCGACTGGATTCTGACCTTAATAGCCATTATACCGGTTCCCCTTACTTTCCTGCTGGCCCTGAAATTCGGATCCAAAATACACTTAATAGCGAAAAATCTACAGGAGACCGTTGCTTCGTTCTCAGCTAAGCTGCAGGAATCATTTCTCTCTATTAAGACGGTGAAAGCATTCAGCCAGGAGCTGGCGGAAAAAAAGAAAGTCGACACAGTTCTTGAGAAGATGACAAAGCTTTATATAAAACACAGTGTGACTAATTCTCTTACCGTCAACCTTGTCAATTTTGTCAATATGACCGGGCCCATTGTGGTTCTCTCCTGGGGAACTTATCTGATTGCCGGCGGCTCGATGAAACTGGGCGCTCTGATTGCTTTTTATATGCTTCTCTCCTATCTGTACTCTCCGATACAAAATATCGCCTCGATCCATGTCCAGGTGCAATCGACCATGGCTTCCGTCAACCGTTTTTTTGAATACATGGATATTTCTCCGGCAGTTACCGATCCCCCGGAACCCGTTATTCTGGAAAAGGCCAAAGGTCATATTAAAATTGACAACTTATCATTCGCCTATAATACCGGCAGCCCTGTTTTTGAAGCGCTCCGGCTCGATATCCGCCCCGGAGAAAAAGTCGCCATAGTGGGACCGTCGGGTTCGGGCAAAACAACCCTGGTAAATATTCTGATGCGCTTTTTCGAGTTCCAATCAGGCAATATAACGATTGACGGAATCGATATTCGGAATATTTCTCTTAAGTCCCTTCGCGGCAATATCGGTCTGGTCGATCAGGACCCATTATTGTTTAAGACAAGCATCTATAATAATATTGCTTATTCTTTTCCCGAGGCGAGTCTGGATAAAGTTATCGAAGCTGCCAAAATTGCGAACATTCATGATTTTATTTCATCTCTTCCCGAGCAATATCAGACCGAAGTCGGCGAGCGCGGCGTCACCATATCCGGAGGCGAGAAACAGAGAATCTGCCTGGCCCGGGCGATATTAAAAAATCCGCCGATTATCTTTCTTGATGAGGCAACCTCGGCGCTTGATTCAAGATCCGAACATCTTATTCAGGAAGCATTAAAAGAGATCCTCGCGGATAAGACCGCCATCATCATTGCGCACCGTCTCTCCACCATTCAACATGCCGACAGAATCATAACACTCGACAAAGGCAAAATTATCGACGAAGGCCGGCATGAAGAGCTGATGGTAAGCTCTCCCCTCTATCGCGAACTTGCCAAGCACCAGTTGAAAATGTAGGTACTGTTAACGTCCCGATCCCCGAATATTTCCATACGGTAATGATATTTATTGATTACAAACTCTCTGAAACATAAATGACACAAAAAATATGGCCCCCAATCGGGGGCCATTTTAGCTTGCCTCTCTTTTATCAAATCCCTATTTCAAAAGAAGCATTTTTCTGGATGCCGAGTATTGGCCGGCTTCGGCTTTGAAGAAGTATATCCCCGAAGCCTGATCGGAGGCATCCCACTGAATCTTTACCGTACCGGCTTCATTGTGGCCGCTGAATTCCGCGATCTTGCGTCCGGCAACATTATAAATATCGATTGTCCAGTCGGCTGCAACCGGCATATTCATTTCAATATTGGTGACCGGATTAAACGGATTGGGATAACCGGTCAGACTGAATGTAGCCGGCAGGAATTTCGCCTGACAGGCAATGCCGTCATAATCGGCCGCGTCAATCGAGACGACTTCACCGTCGGTAACCAGGATTTCGCCGCTGAACGAATAATCCTGAGTGAAACTGTAAATCAGGACGTTGGTGTTGACGCCGTCGAAATTATAGGCCATTTCCATATGCGAAACGTCTTTGCCAAGAACCACTTTGGCATTGCCCTTGATAACGATATGGGCGGCGCCCAGCGGCTTTTCAACGGAAACCACACCATTCTGAATGCTGAATTCGGCCTTGACATGAGGGGCAACCTTAGGAAGCGGCAAAGCGTCCCCGCAGATAATGCGGATTAAATATACAAGATCGGATACGGTCAGGATGACACCGTCGCCATTGACATCCGAAGCCGCTCTCTGCCCTTCGACGTTGACATTAAATGCCTTTGTGCCATAGACAAAGTAATTCGTAAAAACAACGGCATCGGCAATCTCATTCGCAACCCCATTCAGGTTAAGGTCGCCCGGTGCATCGATACTGTCGGCGCAGATGATATCCACCCCGCCGAACACGAATTCGATACAGCGAACGGCGCTCGGCTTGAGCGGATCAGGATTAAGACATAAATCAGGCGCTCCGATATAAGGAATTCTGTTGCCTTCGGGATAATTTACATCATCTTCCTCATCCCAGATTACATTTCCGAGGAAATCGTAAACAATGTTGTTTACGTATAAAATCTCTCCATTCATACCGGAAATGGCATTATCACCGCAATCATTCCAGAAGAACGATATGGGCACATACTGGCATTCGAAGGTTCTGTCGTTCGTGACAAGGAATCGCATGACGGCCAGCTCATACTCGGCCCCATCGGGCGGCCCGTAACAGAGTGGACTATGAGCGCCGTTATTCATTTCCGCAATTGCCACGATCCTCAGTAATCCCGAGGGACAGGCGCTTCCGCAATTTCCGTTTACCCCGAATCGGTAGGTGAAATACTCCCACTCACAATCTTCAATCCATGCGCCTGCCGTAACCGACACCGCACTGAGAGCCGAGGCGTCATAGGCAATCAGGAAGTCAAACCCCTCGAAGTCATAGGTGCTGTTTTCTATCGTAATCGAAACATTCTCGAAATAACCCTGGAAAGTATTGTGGGTCTTTTCGATTCTGACAATCGGGCAGCTGGAGACCTTCTTAACAAAGACCTCCGTAAAGCAGGAACTGGTGGCGCCGCATTGATCAGTTGCTGTCAACATAATAGTATACATGCCCATGGCATCAGCCGTGAAACAAACCGAATTGCCGTCAAACGTGCCGGAAATGCTCCCGTCGCCATCCGTCACGGTAACCGAGCAGTTGGTCAGATTGCCGTCAGGATCACTGCAACCGAAACCGGTGACACAGATTTCGGCCGGAAGCTCAAAGACATTTTCAGTTTGGAAACCGGGACAGGTAACAAACGGCGCATTATTCAAAATCGCATTGACCGTGATTAGAGCCGTATCCGCCGCACCGCATTCGTCGACCGCAATCAGCTTTATGACATTTACACCGTTGTTGGGTGTAAAGCAAATCACACCGCCGGAGAGCACGCCGCCGACAGCATAGCAACTGGCCAGATTGTCATCCGAATCAGTGCAGCCAAAACCAGTCAGACAGATTTCCTCGCGGGTGCATTTAAATACCGTTGTGTCGAAATCTACCCCTGCATAAGGCGGATTATTCAAAGTAACCAGCACCTCGGTTGTGCAGGAATCAACTTCACCGCATTCGTCCTGAACAATCAGGGTCAGAATATTGACGCCCTCGACCGGAGTAAAGCGGGCGATATTGCCGTCAAGCGTTCCGCCGGCAAGATCGATCGTTGCGATATTATCATCGGGATCGCTGTATGTAAAGCCGGCCAGGGCCGTATCGGTCAGGGCACAGAGGAACATTGTCGTATTACCCGGGCAGGTCGCAACGGGCGGCGAGTTTTGAGCCTGGGTTATTGTCTGCAGACAGAAGGCGGCATTATCGCAATGATCCGCCGCCGTCCACTTCCTTATGATTGTGGTCCCGGATAGCGAATCGGTATAGCTGACTATCGGACTTGGGTCGCAATTATCACTGATTGTCGGATTCCCGGTAACGCCGGGATCGGTCGATCCGCTGCACCCCACGACATAAGCGCCCGGACAAGTAATTACAGGCGGTGTCGTATCCACAACGGTGATGGTTTGCTGACATTCAGCGAAATTGCCGCTGCCGTCGGTTGCTTTCCACGTACGCGTTATGACTTTCTCCTGAGGACAACTTCCGGCCGATTCTGAATCGGTCTTTGTAATAGCCGGATTCTGATCACAATTATCAGTGGCCGTCGCCGAACCGGTATTGGCCGGATCAGTCGAAGTCCCACATTCGACTGTGATGCTCGCAGGGCAGGTTATAACCGGTGGCGTACCATCGTCAACCGTGATAGTTTGCGTGCACTGGGCGCTGTTGCCACAGGCATCGGTCGCGGTCCAGAGTCTGGTGGTGACACCGTTATTTCTGGTATCGGAGAAAGTTATTATCGGAGAAGGATCGCAATTATCGACTGCCGTCGCATAACCGGTGTGATCCGGATCGTTCGGCTGGCCGCATTCAACCTCGACACTGGCCGGGCATGTAATTGCCGGCGGCGTGGTATCGACAATGGTAATTGTTTGCTGGCAAATTGTCGCCGAATTACCGTCGGCATCGGTCGCAATCCATGTTCTTGAAATAGTCTTCTCCTGTGGGCAGTCGCCCGGAGTTTCACTGTCGGAATAAGTAACCACAGGATTAGGATCGCAATTATCTTCTGAGGTGGCCTGTCCGGTGGAGGATGGGGCCGAAGATTGATCGCACTGTATTGTCATATCGGGAGGACAGGAAACCAGCACAGGAGGCGTCGTATCTTCGAAATTAATCAGCTGCTGGCATGAAGAACTATTGCCGCAGGCATCCGTGGCCGTCCAGGTGCGAACGATATTTCCGCCGTTGTCGACATCGGAATATGTCAACGCCGGCGCCGAATCACAATTATCGACCGCCGTAGCCATACCTGTGTTGGACGGTTCAATCGATTCATCGCATTCAATAGTAACATCGGCGGGACAGGTGATCACCGGTGCGGTATCATCCACGACCGTGATGACCTGTTGACAACTCGATCCACTGCCGCCGGCATCGGTGGCGGTCCACGTCCGCGTTATTGTCTTCTCCTGCGGGCAGCTTCCGGCAGTCTCGCTATCGGTATAGGTAATCGACGGACTGGTATCGCAATTATCGGTGGCTGTCGCTGAACCGGTATTGGGTGGAACGGTCGAAGCATCACAGGCAATGGTAACATTGGCCGGACAGGTTATGACCGGCGGGGTCGTATCGTCAACAGTGATCGTCTGAGTGCACTGGGCGCTGTTGCCGCAGGCATCGGTCGCCGTCCAGAGTCTGGTAGTGACACCATTATTTCTGGTATCGGAATAGGTTATTATCGGCGAAGGATCGCAATTATCGATCGCCGTGGCATATCCGGTACTCGACGGATCAGTCGGCTGGCCGCATTCGACCTCGACATTGGCCGGACATGTAATCGCCGGAGGCGTGGTATCGATAACGGTTATTGTCTGCTGACATATTGTCGCCGAATTGCCGTCGGCATCGGTCGCAATCCATGTTCTTGTAATGGTTTTTTCCTGCGGGCAGCCACCCGGAGTTTCACTGTCGGTAAAAGTGACTACCGGGCTGGGATCACAATTATCGCTAGCCGTGGCCATACCGGTTATGGACGGCGCCAGAGATTGGTCGCACTGGATGGTCAGATCCGGAGGACACGAAACCAGCACAGGAGATGTCGTATCTTCAAAAATTATCAACTGCTGGCATGAAGAGCTGTTGCCACAGGCATCGGTCGCGATCCATGTCCGCGTTATTGTATCCCCAAAATTATTATCCGAATATGTTATTTGCGGTGAGGCATCACAATTATCGACCGCAGTAGCTAAACCGGTCACTGAAGGATCAATGGACCCATCGCATTCGACAGTCGCAGTCGCCGGACAGGTAATGACCGGAGCAATATTATCTTCCACCGTAATGACCTGTTGGCAAGTCGCAAAATTACCGGCATCATCGGTCGCCTTCCAGGTCCTTGTAATCGTCTTCTCCTGCGGGCAGCTTCCCGCCGTCTCGCTGTCGGTATAGGTGATTACTGAATTGGCATCGCAATTATCGGTGGCGGTTGCCGAACCGGTATTGGACGGATCAGTTGAAGCATCGCAGGCAATGGTAACATTAGCCGGACAAGTGATAACAGGCTGTGTAGTATCATCAATTGTAATTGTTTGTGTACACTGCGAACTGTTGCCGCAGGCATCGGTTGCCGTCCAGGTGCGTGTAATCGTGCCGTTATTGGCCACATCCGAAAATGCCACGACCGGAGCCGGATCACAATTATCAACCGCTGTGGCTGAACCGGTACTGGTCGGATCTGTGGATTCATTACATTCAATTGTTATATTGGCCGGACAGGTAATAACCGGAGCCGTGTTATCTTCCACCGTAATGATCTGCTGGCACTGAGAGACCGCCCCACAATTATCTGTTGCGGTCCAGGTTCGTGTTATGGTCTTTTCCTGGGGGCAGCTTCCCGCCGTCTCGCTGTCGGAATAAGCAACGACCGGAGTCGGGTCGTTGTCATCGGTGACAGTGGGAGAGCCGGTATTCGAAGGATCGGTCGAGGCATTACACTCGACAGAGATATTCGCCGGGCAGGTGATAACCGGTGCGCTGTTGTAATTAACCGTAATATTGACCGTCCCGGAACATGCCGCGCCGCAGGCATCGGTGCAGATAAAACCGGCGCTGTAAACGCCCGGACCGGTGGTCGTGAAGGTCCAGTTACCGCCCGAAAGGGTTCCCGGGCCGGTGGTCTTGGTGCAACCGACCAGATTACCATTAACATCGGTCGCCGAAACCGGGAAACTGAAAGTTGTATCGCCGCATACAAAATAACTGCCGTCCGCGGGCAGATTGCACACCGGCGCATTATTATAAGTAACCGTAATATTGACCGTCCCGGAGCACGCCGCGCCGCAGGCATCGGTGCACGTAAGACCGGCGCTGTAAACGCCCGGACCGGTGGTTGTGAAGGTCCAATTACCGCCTGACAGGGTTCCCGGACCGGAAGTCTTGGTACAACCGACCAGATTACCATCGACATCGGTCGCCGAAACCGGGAAACTGAAAGTTGTGTCGCCGCAAATGAAATAACTACCGCCTGAGGGTAAACTGCATACCGGAGCATTGTTAAGCGCCACTGTTACGACTGTTTCACAGGTGTCCGCCAACCCTGTTGAATCGGTCGCAATCAATGTTATCGTATAAGAACCCGCTCCGGTCGGAGTGAAACATACTGTCCCGCTGCTGAGAGTCCCGAGCGAAACCACGATCGATTCCAGGTCGCCATCCGGATCGGCCGCGCCAAAACCGGGAATACACACAGAACCCAAACTGCAGAGAAAAACCGATGTATCGCCGGGGCAGGTCGCCACCGGAGGAATTCCGCCGCAGGCCGGAGAAGAATAATCCAGCACTACGTCCTCGCAAACATTTGCAGTTGATAACGCTACCCTCTCTGTGGGATCGCAGGCGCTGTTGGGAGGCTCATAGCTGTACGGCTTGTCTTCGCCGCGGAATTTAACTCGAATTGTATAGGGGTCTTCATTATCCGGCAAAACGGTGTTAAAACATGCAACGCCGTTTTCGTCGGTCCAGACAGTATCATCGGCTTCCTGGGAAACATCAACGCCGCAGGTGCCGTCGTTTATGAAAAACAAAATCGGCCGGTTAGGAAGCGGCTCATAGACATTGCGTGGACAGCGCTGATAAAGTGCCACACAATATTCGAACGAATCACCCGGACAGAACGGATCTTCCATATTTGTCAAGGGAACCAGAATGGTATTGGCATCGGCAAATATTGTGGTTGCAATAAGCCCCGATGTTTGACCCTGGGCTGTTACCAGCAGAGTCTCCGACAATGCATCCTCGGGGACCACCCAGTATGTATCGAAAATACCGTAGCTGTTGGCCACTGTATTCCAGGGATCATAATCGGGCGTTGCAGGGGTATTTCCATCATAATGCGTCACCTGCACGGTGACAGTCTCATTGGCCCAGAAGTCGGTTCCTGTTATCAGTACCGTGTCATCCGGGGGATAGTCTGTCTTATCGGTGAAGACAGTTGCTGCATTAAGCTGTGCACCAATAAAAAATCCGAAAAGAAGCAGCATGATTGAAAGCCACAATCGTCTTCTCTTTTCGGTTCTAAGGGTGCCTGGCGGCGGACAATAGCGACAATGCATCAGTTACCCTTTCTCGAGGTCGGTATTTGTTTAGTAATTTCTGTTCAGAACCAAACGACTTATTTATTGTGCCGAAATATAAGTATAACTTTATCTACTATAAATAATAAACGCTTCTTTTAAGATTGCAGATATTAAACTCTGCGTTACGTATGTAAACCGCTGGTATCTTATTGTAAGAAATACCCTTACACTTATTTAATAATATGAAATTTTTGGGCTTTGGCAACAAAAAAATGAATAAAAAACTGTTTTTTTTTATTAGTTGCAGGAATTTGCAGACCAACGACTTATGCAGAATTTTGCATCTTAATCATTACGATAAATCAATCCAGCTGTGCTGCCGGCACAATTTATTGTGGCATAATGAAATAAGATATTATTTCAAGTCTTTTCTGGGGGGGTGCAGGAAAATAAAGATTAACTGCCAAGCTTTAACTTCTTTATCGATTGAATCTGCGGAATGACGCCAATAACAGGGAATCCTACCAGTTGCTCGACCTCTTCTACCTTTCGGAATGATTTGTCGAACATCTCGGTCAAAAGCACGGCGCCGCCGCCGATGGCTATACCCAGCAGAAAACCGAGAACAATAATCTTTGAGCGCTGAGGTTTAAATGGCTCCAGCGGCACCTTGGCCGGTTCGATAACCCTGTATTTTGCCTCTCGCAATAAGGCCTGAGATATTTGAGAGCTTTCCTGCTGTGATTTGAATTTATCGCGAAGATCCCGCGCTGCCACGATCTCCCTGTCAAGCTGATCAAGCCTGGCCGCATATTCCGGATTCATGCCTATTTTGCTGTTCAGGTCGGCCAGGGCCAGTTTAAGATGATTGACCTTGGAATAGGTGACATCCAATTCGGTGCGGATGTTAAATAAACGCAGCAAAAGGTCGCGGACGGAGCTGTCATAATTATTGAACTGCTGCCCAACCAGGCGCTTGTGTTCATCCTCGATGTCCCGCAACATCCGATATAGCCGCGTCTTGTAATTCAGGATTTCGGGAGCGCTCCAGGTATATTTGATCATTAAATTGGCTACGGTCTCGAGATGATCGGAAATCTCCTTATTGAGCCTTTTCAGATTGTCCGATTCGGCCAGGACCAGATTTCTGGCAGCCAGACCGGCTTGTTCGGAAAGTTCCGTAATCAGGCGGCGTTCCTCGGCCTTGGCATCTTCAATGTCAAGGTTGGAGCTTTCGATTTCAGAGCTTATCGCCTTGATGTTTTCATCGGAAGCAACCACCTCGTCGAGTTGAATTTTCATGAACCCCTTTTCCAACTCGGTCCTAGCGTCTATTTTATCATTAAGATCCTTTTCGTATTTGGCCAATTGTTCATACGAGAAATCCTGGGACATTCGGACCACCCCGAGTTCCTGTTTCATCTTTTCGGCCATGAAAACTTCGCTCAACGTCTGGGTCATGTCCCGGGCTATGAAAGGGTCGGTTGACTGTACCGTTATCATGATCTGGTCTTTGCCGGCATATGTAACAACAATTTTATCCCTGAGCTTATTAGTAAGAATATCAAGTTTGACCTGGTCAAGCGCTAATTCGGGCTGTGCCGCCAGGACCTTTCGCGCATCCTTTTCAAGAGTCGGATCCTGGTCCAGTTTCAGCCTTGTCGCCAGTTGACTGATAAAAGGCGACGAGGTGATCTCGTTCTGCATACTGTTTAGTTCAAGTTGTTCGTCATGCATGGAGCGATAGCCCTGCTGGCCGCTTCCAAGCATCTGCTGCAACTCGCCCGACAGCTTAACTGGGTTTCCCAGCCAGAGAATCGCCGAGGATTCATATTCGGGAGTAATCAGGTATGAGCCCGCAAATGTAACCGCTGTTACCAATATTACCGGGAGAAAGATGAGCCACTTTCTGCGCCAGACTATGGCTAATATTTCAGTGACATCGAACATATTCCGACTCTGGTCAGGAATCTTATTATTTTTATTATTTTTCTTCTGGTTGTTATTCAACGATGTCAGGCCTTTCCGCACCGAAAATCAAATTTCATTACTTTAATTCGGCAATCGCTCCGAAATCATTTTAAACTGAACAAAGGAAAAGGTTCCCTTTTGCTTTTAATAAAATCAGTCCAATCAGTTTTGTAAAGATAAAAACCATCCAAAATTACCAGAAATAGACAAGATTGCCTACTCCGTATAAAATCAATCAAACCGTCGGCTTGAGTGCCTTCCGATCTGTATATTTGATCCAGTCGCGCTCGATTGACCCGGGAAGAACCCGGATATGTTCCGTCGAAGTGTGCTTTGACTGGAAGTCACGGAAGGCTCTCTTTACCTGCTCCTCGCTTAAATCAAGGACCTTGGCCGCTTCGAAGGCGCTGATACCATATTCCCAGGCGTATAGCAAAGGATCAAGAAGATGGAACGGCAGGCAGAAATAAAAATCGATATCAGAAACCGGCAGACTGAAAGTATCCGGGCTGGGTGTCCTTTCACGGATTTCGACCGGAACATCGAGATACTCGGCCAATTCGTAAATATTCATCTTGTAAAGATGCGAAACACATTCCACATCGGTCCCGCCATCGCCGTATTTGCAGTAATCTCCCAGAATGAATTCGGTCTTATTGGTCGTTCCCGCCACCATGTAATTGTATTGCTCTCCCCAATAATACAGTGCGATCATTCTTGACCTGATTTTGACATTAGCCGCGGCCGTTATGGCAAGTAACTGCTTCTTGGTAAGCCGTTTTTCCTGAACATTGCCTTTGCCATCATCGACACGAAGCGTGTAATAATTATAGCGGTCGACATCGAGGAGATTCTGTGGCAAATGGATATTGAATTTATGGTTCGGGCCGTAATCGGGAAATATTTCCTTGATAACCTTATCGCGGTTTTCATAGGCCTTAAAACTTGCAACATTAGCGGTCAGGTCAACTTTGAGATGTCTGATCCCGAGCTTGTTGATGGCTTTGAGGGCATATTCGGCCGAGATCGGATTGGATTCCTTCTCCGGCAATATCATACCCATGACATTTTCCTTGCCAACCGCTCTAACGGCCAATGCCGCCACGACCGCCGAATCGACGCCGCCGCTGACACCAACAATGATGCCGTCCCTTTTGGGAATTCCTTTGACCTGAGCGGCCAGAAAATCCTGAACCAGGCCGGCTTCATACTCCGGATCGGTCTTGATGATATTCTTTGAAAATTTCATTATTCACTCCTTGCTATAAAAAATCATACAATATTCTTGAGAAGCATCTTATTTACTTTGCCGGATTGATACTTGGGCAAAGCTTCCATGAATTCCACTACTTTGGGTGACTTATGATCGGCCAGCCGGGTCTTGCAATAAGTCTGAATTTCTTTGACGGAGGCTCGGCAGCCATCCTTCAAAACGACGACAGCCTTAATGGCTTCGCCCAATAATTCATCGGGTATGCCGAACACAGCCGTTTCCAGGACGCTCTCATGCTCGAGAAGACATTCCTCGATTTCTTTGGTGCTGACCCTGTTGCCGCCCGTCTTGATAATTTCCTTTTTACGCCCCGTTATATATATATACCCTTCTTCATCCTTACGCGCCAGATCACCGGTATATAACCAGCCGTCCCGGACAACCTGTTTCGTCTCCTCGGGCTGATTCCAGTAGCCCAGCATGACATTGTCGCCGCGGGTGATCAGTTCCCCTGATTCTCCGGGCGGAGATTCTTGACCGTTATCATCAACTATTTTTATCTCGACTCGCGGCACCGGTATTCCAATCGAACCGATTTTATCCATTAACCGCTCCGGCGGCAGCCAGGAAACCCGAGGAGCGGCTTCGGTCTGGCCGTACATGATATAAATCTCTTTATGCGAAAAGGCATTGATAAGCTTCCTGACAATTTCCGGCGCCATGGCCCCGCCTGCCTGCGTGAAATAGCGAAGGTGCTCCAGCTTTCGAGTCGGGAAAGTCGAGTTATTCAGCAGAATAATAAAATTCGATGGAACCCCCGAGAACCCGGTTGCCTTTTCCTTTTCCATGGTATCCAGAATCACCTCGGGATACAGGAATCTATTGTCAATAACCAGAGTACCGCCGATCAGAATATGCGTCAGCAACAGAGAGTTGCCATAAATGTAATAAAACGGCAGGATCACCATGATTTTATCTTTTTCGGAAAGCTTGAGATAATCGACAGTGGCAACCGTGTTGGAAACAAGGTTCCGATGCGACAACATGACCCCCTTGGGCGCCCCGGTACTGCCCGAGGTATAAAAAATCGCCCCAAGATCGGTGGGTGATTCGGATACCTTTGAGTACATTTCCTCCACAGTCGGCATTTTGCCTGTTGGTAACTCCGATGATTCGGAATGAATTTTATGGTCCGGTCCGCTTTCCAGTATTTCATCAAGGCCCGCCATTTTAATTCCGCTCCGTTCCGGCTTGATTTTCTTATTGGAAATAACCATTGTCAGAGAGGAAGATTCCCCGATAATTTTATCCAGATGCCTGACGAACTTCGACTGGAGAAACAGTATTTCCGCCCCGCAGTCCTTAATAATAAAGCCCATTTTCTCAGGCTTTAATGAAGTGTCGACAGGCACAGCCACATATCCGGCCCTGAAAATACCGAAGAAAACAGCGACATACTCTATCGAATTATCGAAAAGCAGCGCAACCCGCGAACCTTTCTTCAGATCAATTCCGCTGAGATAAGATCCGATTCTGTCGGCAAGGCCATAAAGTTCCCGATAAGTAATGCGGCGGTCCTGATGAACCATAGCGCAATTATCCGGAAATCCGGCGGCCCCATTTTCTAATATGCCAAAGATATTCATGGATTATTCACATTACTGGTTGTGATATGCGGGGAGTACCGATACCCGGGCAGCCAACTGCTCGAAATATCAGCCTGATTTCCTGGCAATAAATTTTACCAGTTTTGCGATGGAATCAAGATTGTCCGGGATCATTTCATTGTCCTCGATATTGATTCCAAATTCTGTTTCCACAAATGCGGTCAATTCCAGGACACCGGTGGAGTCGATAATTTCCTTTTCCATGAAAGAATCATTTTCAGCAATATTGCTTATATCACTTCCCACAAGGAATGTTTCGGTGATGAAATCTTTCAGCTTTTTCTGGACCTGAACCTGATCTGCAATGGCCATGTCTTCCCTTTCTATTCCTTACTTACCAAGAATACGTACTTATGAATTTAACGATTACAAATAATTGTCTATTCCACCTCGAGCGGTGGCATTCTTAAATATTCCGTCGCTTTAATTTTTCTATCAATATTCGCGTAACCGCGTTTTACCTGTTCGACCGACAAACCGAGCACACCGGCGGCCTTTTCCGGAGAAACATTATTCTCCAGTGCATGCCAGAGCATATCCATCCGGTAAAAATCCAGCCCGAAAAAGAATTCTTCCTGGGTGACTTCAGCGCTGTATGTGTCGGTGGTTGGTGTCCGCCCGATTATTTCTTTCGGAACGCCAAGGTACTCGGCCAATTGATAAACCTGGATCTTGAAAAGGTGAGCAATCGGCTTGAGATCGGCGCCGCCGTCGCCATACTTAACAAAAAATCCCTGCATATGTTCATCCTTGTTACCGGTGCCGGCCACCGCCCAGTTGCGTCTCTCGGCATGGTAATAAAGAGTGGTCATGCGAAGCCGCTGCTTGAAATTGGAGGCGGCCACAACCTGAAGATAGGCCGCCGGAGGCATGCGCTTTGATAAAATGGTCCCGTCCGGCTTTTCAACAACCAGGGTGAAGAAATTATAGGTATCTTTTTCGAGAATATTGGTCGGGATGGTGATCTTGCATTTGTCCTTTTCCTCATTAAAATCCGGAAAGACCGATAAAATAGCCTCGTTCCTTCTGGCATAGCAGCCCATTCCCTCCAAACCGCCTGAGATGGTCTCGACGGTCGTTTCAAACCCGAATTTGCCGGCCAGTATCTGCGCCAAATCCTTACTTTCACCGGCCGATTCCTTTTCAGGCATCATAATTCCCAGAACCTTTTCAGGCCCCAGGGCTCTGGCACAAAGGGCCGACACGACGGAAGAATCAATCCCGCCGGAAATACCGACGACCGCCCCGCCCTTTTTCATGGTGCCGCGCACCTGTTTGAGAATCAACTCACACAACTCAGCCGTAACTTTTTCGGCGTCAATACGAAGGCTGTTTTTATTAAAGTCCAATTTAGGGTCCCTCTTATGAGATTTTGACTATTTTTTCATTTTCAATAAAATTACATACGAAAATACATTTATAATATTGTACATTTAATCAATAAAAGCCAAAAAAAACCGACTTTTATGTTCATTAAAATATCAATACTAAAATTATCGGCAAAAACGCAATATTTTCTATCTCTTTGTCATTTAACCATGTAGAATTTTTTAAATCAGCCTGATCCCAAGAATATCAAGCCTTTGAAGCTTGGAAATCGGGGAAAATCCGATCTTCTCCAGGGTCTTTTGCGATTTCAGGTCATGTGAAAAACAGGGCGCAAGAACCTTTTTATTCCGTGAAGCCATTTGTTCAATAACAAAAGCGCTCAAATATGCAAAGAACCCCCTTCCGCGGAATATTGGCGATGTAAAAAAGTCGGACAATATCACCTCGTCAGCGGCCAAATCTATTTTACATTCACATTCCGGGATGACTTCCCTTCCGAATACCGCCCACCCCATGCAAGCGATTGTATCACTATGCCTTACAATATAACACTCACCGCCGTTGGAGAACCTGTCCATTATCGCCCTATATTTGTCGGAATCCATGGCAAATCCCAAAAAGGAGCCAATTGTTTCTATATTTTCCGGCCCCAGATGCTCAATTCGAGTATCGTCCCTGGCCTCGAATGTCCGGACAGCTTTCTCCAATCCGAATATTCGAACCGATCTATAGTCTATTATCGATTTAAATAATTTCTTCAGGCCGAGTTCAATAATACCACCCAATCCGCCGCGGTGATAATGAGCCGAGAATGCCGCCTTAAGAGTCTTTGTCCGATGATTTTCAATCAATTTTCTTATTATCCGATTTTTTTTGATACCATCATAAAACCCGGCAGCTGAATAAGGCCGCCGGCTGGAATAAATTTTTATCTGATAATTATTTGAACTGCTGTTGACAAATCTTTCCTTGTGGCCGCCTTCGCCTCTTGAAAAGTCGATTACATCATGCCCCTCTCGCACGGTCTGTTCAGTCAATAAATGCAGTAGTATAACACCGGCCGATTTTTTTTCATAGTAAGACTCAGTCGCGATATTATAAAGATTCAAGCGCTTCTTATAGTCAAAGGCATACAGATAAGCCAATGGGGTATTCCCATGATTGAGAACTATCAGTCGGAGTATGACCTTTGGGGCAAGAGCCTTAACCAGGGCATCATGAAACTGACGGTTTTCCCGGCTTTCGAACTTCCCCCCGACGAGGCGGTCCTTCCATCTTACGGAATGACTGTGATAGAATTGCGGCAGCATCTCAGCGATTTGATTGGCATCCCGATAATGTTCCAGACCGAGACCATCCATTTTCTCGAAAAAATTTATGAATCTCTTTAAGGATGTTCCCCGTTTCAATGAAAAATCCTTCCGCTTCTCCTCGCCTCCATCATATTTAAACGCATAGCAGGTTTCAATGACCTTCATTCTGAAGAGCATGTTCTCCTGCCGGGCATAAGATTCAAGCGCTGTGCGTGATATTGATTCTTCCGGTATCTGGGAAAATTCGATGCTGTCCCAATCAAGAATATGTTGTTTCAGGAAAGATAAAACACTTGAGATGATAATATTCTTATTTGTGCCTATGAAATCGCAGTAATCGGCATTGGGCGTGCCGATGAATTGAATTATTTTCTTACCGCCATAATTGGTCCGCATTAATGGCGCCAGGCCGATGAAGGAATCGCTGTCTTTGACAGCGAGAATAAAAAGGTCGTGCGAACCACCATAGACCTGCCACCATGTATGGAGCCATTCATATGTAATAAATATCGAATCAAAGTCACTCCGCTCCAGAAGCTCACTCCAGACCGGCATTAGTTTCTCGAATCCCTCGAGAGAATCAATTTTTATAACATCTGCCATGGATCACCAACCTACCTTCCCTGCAAAAAGTAAAAAAAGCCGGAAAGCCTCGCCCGAAATTCCCATTTTCCGGTATCGGCCCCGATATTAATACGTTTTATCCGGAATTTGTCGTCCGAAGGATCATAAAGCCCGTCAATGGTTGTCAGGGCCGCTTTGAAATCATATTTTTTGAGCAGCGCCACTGTTTCATTATTAAAATCATCGGCCCGCCCGTTGGGATACGCAAAAACCGGAACAGACTCTATTCCCCATTCGGCCAGCTTATCCATTCCTGATCTGATTTCTTTTTCCTGCTCATCGGGAGTCATGGTCGAAAGGATTGGGTGGGAATTAGTATGAGCGCCAATAAAATATTGATCGGTTTGAGCGAGTTCTTTGATCAGGTCCCGGTTCATTAATCTAAAAGCGGCATAATCCTCACCTTCGAGAAGGTCGAATTTATTAAAAATATTATTCAGTACATCCGTACGCCTGGAATGAGGAACTGCCTTAAGTTGATTTTGCAGATTCTTGACGGTATCGGCGCGCCTATCCAAGTCGGAGCCGATTTCAATTTTTCCCAGGCCAAAATTGGTAAAATCCAGATCACCCGGTCGGCAGCTCATAAGCACGGCATATAATTTATCGGTCCACATAAGATCGTTTTTCTCGGACAACAAAGGCAGGACAAAACATATCGCGCGCATTTCATAACTTTTTAAGATTGGGAGAACAACAGTGTGATTATTCAGCAGGCCGTCATCAAAAGTAATGACAACTTTATTCGGGGCACTATTACCTTCTTTATAAAGAAACTCAGGCGAAACAACATTGTATTTTCTTTTCACATAATCCATCTGTTGCAGAAATTTGTCCCGGCCCAGGAGGGTCCAGTAAAATGAAGGCAGTTTGTCATCCGAAACGCCGTGGTACATTAAAATTCTGATTTTATCCGAATTCCACCGCCTGAAAAGCCGGTTTAGACCAAGACAGTCCGCAAGAATCAGGACAAAATTAATAATCAGCCGCTTCATAATTGGTACAGGCCGACTATTGTTTCCCATTTCTCGGTCGTTCCTTCACCGCTTTGGCCGGATTGCCGACGGCAATAACATAATCGGGAATTTCCTTGACCACAACGCTGCCGGCGCCGATTATAGAATAATCTCCTATATGTGCCATTATCACGCTGTTATCGCCAATAAAAGCATGTTGTCCGACTTTAATAACAGCAAAGCGGTCTTCGCCGGAAAAAACTTCCTGACTTGTTTCTTCAAAATTATGATGATGTCGGCCGGAGAGAATATTGGTGTTATTACCGATTGCTGCATAATCCCGGATATCCACCAGACCGATCGTCGCATGCCCGGCGATGATCACTTTTCTGCCGATTCGAGATTCCATCTTGGACAGATAGCCCCCAAAAAGAACAACCAGATCATGGTGGGCCTCTTTGAGCGTTTGATTATAGAAGGCACAACGCACCAATATTCCCAGATGAACCGGGAGCAGACTGAATGTTTCGGCGCAGCAATAATATATTGCCTGAGATCCGAATATCTTGTACCAAAGCAGAGACAGAAGGCCAAACGGCAGAACAAGGATATATATTATACCATAGATTGTCCATTTAACCAATTTTCGCATAACATCTACTCCCTTTGTTAAATATTGGCAGTGACATAAATGTCATTTTATCATAATAAAACTTATTCGCTGAGAATTTTGATATAAAAATCTTCAGTCTTTTTGACCATGGCAGGCACACTGAACTTTGCCTGGGCGTTTTGGCGGGCAGTTTCCCCCATTCGGTTCGATTCCTCATGGTTTTTTAAGAGCCGGTCTATTTTTTCCGACATCATTTTTTCATCCCCTCGGGGAATTATAAAACCGGTTAGCCCGTCTTCTATGACCTCATGATTACCGCCGGTGTCGAACGCCACCGTGGGAATACCGGCAAAAGCGTATTCAATCAGGACATTCGACAAACCCTCCGAATCGGAGGTCAGCACCCCGATCGTGCTCAATTTCAGGATGTCATGGACACCTTCTCTGGCATAATAAAAATGCACGCGTTCTCCAATTCCAAGCGATTCGGCCTGTGATTTTAAATCGTTCAGGAGAGGCCCTTCGCCGACAATCAGGAAATGGGCCGCTTTATTCTCCATTTTGGCCGCACAATTGATCAAACGGTCGATTCTCTTTACCGGCCTTAAATTGGCCACTATAACAACCACCGGAGCATTTTCCGGGATTCCAAAATCCGCCTTAACCTTGGGCTTGCCCTCGCCGCGCCGTTTCAGTTCGACCCCGTTATGGATGACCTCGATTTTCTCAGCCGGGAATTTCTCGGTTTCAACTACAAGCTTCTTGATGGCATGGGCATTGACCAGACAATAATGCGACAATTTGGCCATTATCTGCGTCAGTTTGAGCTTGCCGGACGTGTACCACCAGCCCATCTCCCTGCGGCAGAAAATTATCTTTTTCATTCGCGCAAGCCGGCCGGCCAGCGTTCCTACGAGTCTGCTTTCGAGAAAATACAATTGCAGAATTTTTACCTTCTTCTTTCGCAGAAAACGTGCAATATTCAGAACCGCTTTAATCATACTGAGCGACAACAGGCTGGATACATTCAGATAAATAACTTCGCAGTCAATATCGATGCCGTTGTCCCCCCATTTGGGCTTGAGATTGAATACATACGGCGTAAAACGGGCTCTGTCGAGATGATCAATCAGTATGGCCAGCTGGTTCTCGGTGCCGCCGCCACGATAGAAATTATCTATGACATAAGCAACCGGAATCTTCTCATTATCATTTACAATTGGTCCGCCCATGGGAATACTCCATTTTTGATACAGTCTCAATTTTTTATATTTATATTATCGGCAAATAATTTTATTACGACATTGCCATGGTCCAAATCATAGATTCGTTAAATCTATATAAATTTTCTCAAGCAATTCGGCTTGTTTTTGATAACTGTATTTCTTCCTGACGATATCATAACCCCGTTCGCCGTAAGTGTCCATTTCGGCGGGATTATTCAATGCCCGCAGAAGTCCGTCACCGAGAGCGGCGGCATCTTCGGGTGGGACCAGAAGGCCGTCTCGGCCGGATTTGATCATCTCGGGCACACCTCCCACAGCCGTCGATATTACACCCAATTTCTGCGACCACGCTTCCAGAATGACATTGGGCATGCCTTCCGAGCGCGAGGGCAAAATCATAAAATCAGCCTTTCTTAAAACAGGCTTAATGTCATCGACAAATCCGCAAAATTCGATTCTGTCCATAATGTCAAGCTGCTCGGCCCTGCTTTTGAGCATTTCTTCGTCCGGACCATGGCCATAGATGGAGATGACAAACGGCGGAGCAGTTTTCTTGATCAGCGATACTGCCTCCAGCAATACATCATAACCTTTTTCCCGACTCAACCGTCCGGCTGCAACGATGTTCAATTTTTCACCAGGCTTCCGCGCGTAATTTCTATCCCTGGTTATATTATCCTCACACTCAATCGCATTGAATACCACCCTGATCCGCCCGGGATCGATCCCGCGGCTCACAAGAAGACAATTTGTCGGTTCCGACACCGTCAGAACAACCGGAATTTTTTTCAGATAGAACCAGTTAATCCGATTATATATTTTATCCTTAAAATCTTCTGCCGTCCATCCCCGAAAATGTGCCGCCTGCCTCGCGGATGTCTTTTTTACGGAATAATATGTAAAAAAATTTGACTTATAGTCATGCGAGACTATCAGGTCAATCCTGTTTGTCTCAATGATCTTCCTGATCTTTTTAATTATACGAAAATCACCGGCAAAACTGTCGGGGATCGCCAAGGTCCTGATGCCGGCCGCTTCGCATTCGTCAAGAAACCGATTGGTTCGCCCCTTTCTGATAAATGAGCCGCAAATCATCTCGAATTTCTTCAGGTGCCGGCATTGCCCGACAATGGCCCGCTCCGGACCACCGAAGAATTCCGAGCTCCTCAAATGCAGTATCCTCACTTACCCCCCGCCACTCTGACAACAAACTTCTCCAGTTTACCGGCCAGACAATCCCAGCCATACTTTTCTTCAACCAGGCTTCTTCCCGCTTCGCCCAGTGAAACCGCCAG
Source organism: candidate division Zixibacteria bacterium HGW-Zixibacteria-1 (assembly GCA_002838945.1). Taxonomy (NCBI): domain Bacteria; kingdom Pseudomonadati; phylum Candidatus Zixiibacteriota; species candidate division Zixibacteria bacterium HGW-Zixibacteria-1. The sequence continues at coordinate 42,131 of PGXB01000006.1, read as the reverse complement.
TCGTGAATCATCCAGAAGTCTTAGGACCCGGGCCGCAAAGCGCTCCGGAGTGTCGGCAATAAGCAGATGCGTGCCGTCCTTCAAATCCAATCCCTCGGCGCCTATCGTGGTGCTGACCACCGCCTTCCTCATGGCCAGAGCGTCAAGAATTTTAAGGCGGGTGCCGCCGCCGATGCGAAGCGGAACGATATACACGTCGCCTTCTTCCATATATGGACGAACATCCTCGACAGAGCCGGTTACGGTATTATCATTCATCTATTTTTCTTTCCGTCCGTTTCCAATCCATCTTGCCCGACTTAATGATTGCCTTAACCTGTACCATAACAAACCAGCAGGCATATACCGGAACCTGCAGAAGCGATTTTAAAACCCGCCCTTTTTCTTTCATAAAGAAAATACCCGCCAGCAGATACGCCACCAATAACCCTACCAGAGTGCCAGCCCATAACATTAAAGTGCCCCGTGCGCTGCCGGTAAACAGGCTCAGCACCAACATAATGAACGCTATATAAATCAGCAATGGCCTGCTTAGAAGTAAAAAGGAGAAGCTCAATTCGATTAAATCCGGACGTGATTTTGTCAGCCCCATTTTTATAAGCGGCAGCATCTTGTTCTTTATTAATTCGAAAGTGCCCGATGCCCAGCGAAGTCTCTGACTGTGCGATTGCTGATAAGATGACGTTGCTGCCGCCATCACCATACTGTTGACATTGAAATCGATCTTAACGCCGTCAACAAGAAGGTTAACCGCATAATCGACATCCTCGGTTATAGAATGGGAGTCCCAGGGGTGAGCTTTCAGTACCGATGATTTAATGGCCATGCCGGTGCCGCGCAGAAGTATTGGCAATCCCAATTGGGCGCGGCCTTTATAGAAGAATTTATTTTCCACAATATTAGCCATCTTTTGAAGGTATGACACGCCGGTTTTCAGTTCCTCCAGAAAACCATAGTAAAGCTGAACGGCGCCGGTGCCGGCGGTAAGAGATTCGGCCATCGCCTGGAGCATATTACTTTCTACTCTCGTATCGGCATCGACAATTGCAACAGCATCATAATTGTCCAGGTTATACAATTTGATGGCCCACTCCAGCGCATATCCCTTTCCCCTGTTAACATCATCATACCTTTCCAGCACCTTTACTCCGAAATCTCTCGCTATCGCTGCAGTATTATCACTGCAATTGTCCGCAATAACAGCTATTTCCACTTTACCCTTGTAATTAAGGTCTCGCAGGCTTTGCAGCGTACGCCCGATAACGGGCTGTTCGTTATATGCCGGAATAAGTATAAGAAAACGATAATTACCTGAAAATTCAGGATATTTCTTATGGGTAACCAACCCGGCAAAGGCAAGAAAGTATAAGTATAAAACCCCCACCGTCAGCACTATCAACACGATTACAATTATCACACTTAAAACAATCATCAGCCCATTTCCCTATTTACCCGAGATTACCTGCAAAAAGGTCCCCAAAAACATAATTTATCCTTATGAACATCAGAATAATACCGAAGTCTCTTCGAATCGTTAAGAATTCGCTCCTTTATCTGAGTGTTCAGTTCTACGGACACAAGAATCACAGCGCCTCAGAGTTACCAACCTTCCAGAAGCCGTTTTCGGGTAGAACCTCACTGTCTGCTCTCATGGAAACCTTGTCTTTCAGTAATTTTTCCCTATCAACTTATACGAACTGGGACAGGTTTCAAGCCGGCCAATCGCTTCAGAAGGTCAAAACTTCGTATCCGTTTACCGCTGTTCGGAGGAAACGGGAACTCTTCATCCAATACCAGAATTTTCATAGAGAAATAGTCTTTCGCGCACCATTGAAACAGCCTTGCCAGATTAAGAAAATAAGAATTGCGGATTTAATGTGCAACATTAAACAAATGGGCAAATTAGCCTGCCGTTTCTGTCAAAATATCGGATTAATGTTTAGGCTGAGGAAGAGCGCTATGGTTTCACAACCAGCTTGCCTTTAATATCCGTCCCCTCAATGTACCAGAGATATACGCCGGAAGCCACTTTGGCGCCCGATTCATTGCTGCCGTCCCATGTAATATCGCCGGAAATATCCGACCATGTCTTTACCGTCGCACCCGAAACTGTCATGATTATCAGATTTGAGTTTAAGGGAATTTCCTTAAAAGTGGCAAAATCGGCTTGCGATATTTCGAACGGGTTGGGAAATACATGGGTCATCGGCAAAACCGTAAAACTGGAAACCACACTGATATAGTCCGAACCCGACCTGGCCCGCCAGTAATATGTCGATCCTGACGGCAGATCATCATCCACCAGGTACGTCGTATAATCACCGGGATTCTGGATCTCAATGGAAGCAATAATAATATTATTTATATCAGGGTCGGATGCAAGTTCAAAATAATAGACATTATTCGGAGATTCATCGATATTTTGAATCACCAGGCTCGGCCTCTGGCTGTTGACAACCGATTTATCGCCTGGAGCCACAATCTGGATGGTATCCTCGGCACCGAGAGAAATATCGACCTGTGCCACTTCGGAAACAATATTCGACAATGGCGAGGGATTGTTGGCGTCATCATAAGCCACGATCCCGATATAATAACTTTCCCCGGGCTGAAGGCTGTTCATCAGGACCGATATAGTATATCCGGCCGGCCGCGGTGTCGGGGAAATATTGTATAAAGAAGCTTCGTTCCAGTTGGCCTCGGTGATTGCATTCAGTGAATATCTGATTTCATACGAAGAGGCCGCGCCGATCGAACCATCATCGCCAACGGCGCTCCAGGTAATTAGAATCTGACCCATATTAAAGCCGGGCACCGCATCAAGATCGGTAATGGCGGAAGGCGGCTCGAGGTCGGAGGTTTCCCCGGAAATAGCGATATTGGATAGCGACGACCAATTGCCGGCGTCATCACCGGCCCTAATCCCGAAATAATATGTTGTCTCGGGATTAAGGCCTGTGATGACCATACTTTCATTATAGCCCGGCGACCCCGGGGCCGGTTCCCCCGCCACTTGTGTGGCGGAGTACCAGCCTGATTCGGAAAAATATTCCGTTGCATATCTGATATCATATTGGGATGCCGTCCCGACATACCCGTCATCACCGGGAGCGCTCCAGCTCAAAACGACTTCATCGGAGCGATCTCCGGGAGCGGCGCCAAGATCATCAATTCGCTCCGGGGGAACATTGTCCTCGGGAGTATCCCCGCCGGCTCCCCAGACGCCGGTTCCGACCGTGCTATTCAAGTCGAGAGTATCCGTCTTGCCCGATGCGTTGGGTCCGACAGTGAAAGTAGTATGAAGATCGGTATCGGCTCCCTTTATTGCCTTAATTCTGAAATCATTGTAAGCGCTTGAATCGCCGCTTCCCGCTCTGTCATACAAATAGCTTACAACACCGGAAACCCGGCCGCCGGAATCGGACAACCCGGTTATCATCAGCCGGCTGTAATCATTCCATACCGAACACGCGGCATTTACGATCGGCAGGCCGTTATTGCCGCGGACATAAATCTCGAGGGTCCGCTGTAGCGTAATATCGGCATTCGAAAGCCCGCCCCTGAACAGGATCATTTTGTACAAAGTGTCGGGAACGTAATAAGCATCTCGCAGGTAATTCCCCGTCAGCGGATTGCTTATATCTCCGGGCCAGAATTTGACGCTGTATTGCGTTGTCGGTCCGGCCGCGGTGTCAATCGCTATCAGCGTATCCCTGTAACAAATATAGCCTCGCCCGCCCGGATCATAACCCCCGAAGCGATAGAAGGCATCGTTGGATTCCATGCGGTTGTTCCTGATGGTATACTGATGTATGTCGTCATTCGCCATGAACTCAAACCCGGTGGCGAGAATGTCGGCCTGCTGAACATAAGAGTTGTCATCCAGAACAATGGAACGAATATGATTATTTTCTATAATTATATCACTGTCGGGGCGGTTGACATGCGGCAGCAGGTAAAAGCCTGAGGCGCCGGGGCCATATGCTTTGAAATTGGTGGTATCGGTATGAGAATAAACATGAATATCATTATTATAAATTCTAATATGACGGTTGGCGTTATAAAAATCGCCCGTGAATGGATCATGCTCGTCCGCACGACGCATTTTAAATCCTTTTGCCCTGATCGTGTTGCCGTAATAAACATCCCATCCGCGGTGAGCATTGATATAATTATTAAAAAATTCAATCGGCTTTGCGGTTGTCCCCATACAGCCCTCGACTTCGAAGCCGCCGTCGGCGCCGTAATAGGTCTCCCCGGCCAATAAAACATTATCATAGAATTTGCTTCCCGCATTGACCAATCTTGCCAGAATGCAGTAGGCATTGGCCTGGCTGTAACAGAAACTGCTGGCCGGGAAGCTATACATAAAGTTCCGGGAGTCCACGGTAACGGTACATCGGTAAACCTCAACCACACCATAGGTCACAATACCCTGGCAGGGCGCATTTTCGACCTTCAGATCATGAACCTTAAAATTGTACTCGCTGCCGGTTACGGCGCTTTTTCCGGCCAGGTGAATGACCGCGCCATCATAAGTACAACGGCTGGTATAACCGCGAACATTGCTGATATACCTGCCGCCTTTGATTTCAATATTTTTGTTGGTGCCCCGCCAACTGGTGGCGGTACCGTTGGTGGCATTAATAACCCGGCCCTCGGGCGGAACCGATGTCAGACATTTGGCATTGTTACCATATATGATGGTGCTGACTCCATCAACCAGAACACCGTTACAGCCGGCCAGCTCGATACAGTAATTCCTTTCGGAATTATTATTACCGCCGTGAATGACCCATCCGCCTCTGATGACCACATTTTGATACGCGCCGGTGGAACGGGCGACACGGATACCCATATGGTTGGAACCGCCGTCGGCGCCAAAGACCAGGGTGTCGGTACCAAGATTAATCAGGACATTTGTGGCCCCGTCCCTCACATAAAGGCCGTCCGTCATGCTGGTGGCCTTTGTTCCGGAAAAAGTGATGGTATCGCCGGTATTGACAAGATAGGGTAAACTGGCCGATGTCAAAGTTACCTGGCCGCCGAAAGAAGGCGGCGCCGATATAAATAAGAATACTAAAATTATTGGCAGAGAATAAATTATAACGCGGCTGCCCCTGTTCACCATCTTCATTTTATACCTCCAAAATCATTTTCATTTATATATGTAATTTCCATTCCTATTCTTTTCAAGCGCCAGTTATTACATGGACTTAACACAATAATTACTCCTTAAATCAAAGGTGTCAACATTTAAGTTTTCGGCATTTTGCCTGACCATTCTTAATAAGTCTTTCACATTATACGCCGGGCCGCAATAAATCGTCTATCTATTTGACGCTTCATCTGTTAATGTCTTGATTTGCGGAGACTTAAGAGGCAATTTGCCTTTTTCTCTGGTCAATCCCGGGGCAATATGCTCAATTTCCGAACAATTGCCGAGGCAAATCACAAGGGAGGATCTATTTTGCAGACGGAAAATTGGAACTTCCCTCGACTGGTTAATGGTATCTGATCGACAAATTTTACTTCATATTTCATTCTGGGGCCGAAAAATCTGGGTACCGATTCGGCCAGCATTTTCAGGCTGTTCTCGTTGAAATCATTTGATTTCACAATGTTGAAGAAAAGATGATCGATTTTATCCTGCACAATCTGGGTTTGTTTAAAACCGGGGATATGGATAGTAAATGTATCCAGAATAGAAACTCCGGAGATTTTCTTTCCTTCAGGTGTGTACAGCAGATCCGTCGTCCGGCCGACAACCCGCCCGATCCGGGGCAGGCCCCTGCCACAACGACACTTCCCTGTCTTCGTAGTGGCCAGATCACCGATTTCATAACGAATAAACGGCATTCCAAGATTGCTCAGATCGGTAATTATCAATCGCCCCGGGCTGTGTTCGTCGCCATCGGCGATTTCCACGTATAATCCCTCGGCGGCGACATGGAGCCCGTCATGCGCCTCACATTCCGAGGCAATCAGCGACACCTCCTCACAGCCATACCGGTCAAATACGATTTTTCCAAAAACATCCTCGACTACCGCCCGCTCGTGAGGAAACAATGTCTCGGCCGTTGATATTATGCCCTTAAATCTTATATCATCGATGCTCCGGTCCTTCATAAACCGGGCCAGGACAAAGAGAGAATGGCCGTGACCGAAGAGCACTTCCGGTTTGAAATGCCGGACCCGCTCGATAAAATCAAGCATCATGTCATCATTCATGTTCAACGTATCAAGAAAAATAACCCGGACATAAAGCGACAAGTATAGCTTCTGCTTCAGACTGTATTTCTTGTCGGTATCACCCCACAGAGCGGCCTGCCTGGTTCCCGGATAGTAATTCGCCCAGCTATTATGGCGGTGGACCAGGGCATGTTTAAAAATAGTTGTTTCTTTGTCCCAGTAAAGCTTCAAAGGAACGCCGGTTGATCCCCCGGTTCGCTTGTAGTTCATGTTCTCGGCCGCGTACCCCCGCGATATAAGCCTGTCCCCGTTTTCCCGAATATCATCCTTGGATAGAATCGGAAATTTCATAAAATCATCGAAATTCCTTATATCGCCGGGCGTTAGGTTAATCTGATCGAAGCGTCTTCGATAGAATTCGTTGTTTTCATAGACAAAATGGAGCAATTTTGAAATATCTTTCCATTGCTTTTCGCGGATTTGCTCTTCGGATAGGTATTGTGATTTCATCAGATTCGGGACATAGGGCGAGGTATCAAGACCATGGCGACGGTTATAGAAAGGTATAAACAGTTTTCTGGATAATATGCCCAGCAAGTCCATTATGACAAACCCTTCAAAGAGAGACGGTCCTTGAAAATATTGACCAGGGCAACCACCAGCCCGGCCATCATATACCATGTATATCGATAGAGATTATGCCCGAATACACCTGACACGAAAAGGGCAATCAAGGAAACGATGAAACCCTTGCAAAAAATCGACACCCACAACTCCTCGACTCTGTCGTGAACGGCGCGGCTTAATATGCGAAGATTTCTTACCAGGAAATATATGAATAAGAACCAGACAATGAAGCCGATTATTCCGGTTTCCGCCATAAGCTGTATATAGAGACTATGCGCCTGCATAAAGCTGTTGTACCCGTAATTGCCCGACCCCGCGGCCGCAACAAAGGCCCCGGCGCCGACCCCGAGAATGGGACGATCCGCAATCATTTTAACGCCGGCTTCCCATATCTCAATTCGACCCGAGGAAGTTTCATTAATGTCTTCCACATTGCTCAGAGTCATATACCTCTCCCGATATTGATCGGGCAGAACCGACCAGATTCCCAAAACCAGCAATACCGCGGCTACCGCCAACACTACTTTATGCCGGGAATACATGAATCCGCCGCCAAGGACACCCATAAAGGCAAGCATGCCGCTCCTGGAAGCGGTAATGGTTATCAAATAGGCCATGCCAAGGGCCAGAAACCAGAGCGCCATTTTGATGAGGAGGTGCCTAAAATAATAGGCGGAAGCCACCACCAGCGGAATTGTTGCCCCGAGTGTCGCTGCCAGTGTATTGGGGTCGCCTCCGGCTGAGGTGCTGCCGTACATACGATCCACACCCATGCGGGTGATAAACCCGCCTGACATGTAGGACTTGAAGGAATCGAAAGCAATATAGGCAATTAACAGGAGAAAGACCGACATGAACGCCACAAATTTTTGCTTGCTGTCGATTATGGAAACAACCAGGTAATAAAATATCAGCAGTTTTACGAAATTGATGCACGTCTCTATGGTTATACTTTTTTCATACGAGCTGAAAATAGTGATACACATGACTACCAGAAAGGCCACTATTGACAGAGTGATCCGGTCGCGCGGGAAGGAAACGGTTCCTTCCACAAGTTTCTGACGGATGATTACTGTCACGAGAACAAATATGCCGGAAACCAGTTCCACTCGCAGGGCGGCCAGGATGGGAAACATTTCCCCAGGTCTCAACAAAAAAACAATCAAATATGCCAGCAAACCCCAGATGGGATATTTCAACATAATGACAACATTCAATATCAATATCACGGCGGCAACAATGATCAGGGCATTTACAAAAAGACTCGCGATTCCGGCCGCAATACATACTGTCAACAGGAACAGCCAGAGAATTTGCCCGGTGCTGATAAACTGTTTATCAATTCGTTCCATATGACAAATATTCTCCGCCGTTATTTCATTATACGGATGTATCTGATTATCGACGAAAATTTACCGGCCACCCTTTCACGATCATCCTTCTCCAGAATGATGGTGAACAACCCGATCAGCATCAAAATCGATACCGCAGTGCAGTCGAAAATCAGTTTCAGCCAGGTATCGGGCGGGATCAGTTTACTCATAATATACGATGATGGCAGAATCAGGACTATTGCTTTTAAAGAGGACACGGTAGCTATTGAATAAAAATTCCTGACAGGCGTCTTCATCGCCCGGTAAAAAATGACCGGATAAATAAAAATATAGATTATCAACTGCGGGATGGCCGTTCCATAGGCGACACCCACAATTCCGTGAGATTGAACCAGTATAACCGACAATATTATATTCGCCAGGGCTTCGGCTCCGAGAATATAAAACGTGAGGCGATGTTTTGAGATGCCCATCAAAACCGAGTTGGCGATGATTTGAGGAAAGGTGAATGATGCCCCGATTATAAGAATATATAAAATTTCAATGGCGTCGACAAATTCCTTTTTCACCCATAGTAAGATGAACGGCCCGCCGAAGAAAAGCATGACGATACAGAGAAATCCGGACAGGTAATAAAGATAACGCGTCGATTTCGAATAAACGTCCATAATCTTCTTGAAATCATTCAAGGCCTCAAAATGGCTGATGGCTGGTATCAGTGGCGTGGCAATAGTCATTATTGAATTGCGCAACTGGGTGATTATCATAGCCGGGACCGAGAAGACCGCGACATCGGCAGTCGACAGGAAACCGCCGATAACGAGGTTATCGGTCTGAAAAATCAGCGTCCAGGCAATCACCATAAGGAATGAATATATTCCATAGCTCATCATTTCCCGTGTCTTGTCCTTACTGACATATTGCTTGGAAAATTGAACCTCAGGAAACATCTGCTTTCGGATATTAAAGCGCCAGGCGGCCGAGACAAAATTCAAGGCCAGAATCAAAACCGCCATCTCGATCAGTCCGAGACCGAACTCAAGCAGGACGATGATCCCCAGTGTCTCAAGAATCTTGGTGCTTATGAGGAAATAATTGACAATGTCAAAACGATGGAACGGCCCAAGCGAGCAAAATGGTATCGTCGCAAAATACAGGGCCAGATTGGCCCCGAGAACAAGAACAATAATTTGAGTCGTGGTAAAATATTCCGCCGGAATCTTAAAGAGCTGCAGAATAAACAGGTCGATTATCAGGGCCGCGACGATGGTCAAAGTCGAGATAAATAAATACATCCGGGCCGAAGAACTTATGACCTGATTCAGTTGCGTCCAATCCCGGGCGGCATAATATTTCGAAACATACCTGACCAGCGACTGCTGAATCCCCATATCGGCCAGTCTCATATATGCCACCAGGGAGAAGACCAGGGTCCAAAGACCATACTGGTCCTTTCCAAGGCGCGAAATCAAATACGGGGTGAAAAAAAAAGAAATAATTATGCCGATGGCCATCCCCGCCGTCGAGGTAAAAATATTCTTAAAAAACTGGCCGATGACCGAGATCATTAATACTCCCCGGGGAAATTATCGTTTTCCTAATCCGTGATTTTTGGATTTGCCATACATCCGCTTAACCCGAAAATCTTTCTTTTATAATACGATGCAGCTTTGCCGAAGCTTTTCCTTTGCGATAGCTTTTGGGCATCAGACCGCGCCATTCCAATCCCCGGTATATCTTATCACTAAGGGCCGGTTCGGTTCGCCCGGAATGCCAGAGATGATTGAAATATCTGTGACTTTCATCGGCTGCAAGGCTGACGGCGGAAATTTTCTTCTTCTCGGACATTCGCAGCAGCCTGACGATCATATCCTTGAAGTCGGCATAAAAAATCCTGCTGACATCTTCATCGGAACCGCCCAGTTCGCCGAGACCGGTACCGACAATACCGCCTCCATTAATAATGAAATCCGGCAGCAGGGGAATTCCCTTGTCGATAAGTTTGGCTGAGCCCCCCGGTGTACAGGGAACATTTGCGGCCGGCACGACGGCCCTGGCCTTTAACGCTTCTGCAATTTTTTCCGTCAACGAATGGACCCGGGCGCAGGGCACATGTATATCCATCCCCAATTCGAACAGCTCCGCGTGGGTAATCGACTCCCAGTCCCCTTTCTGCAATACCCACTCATCATCCTTTTCTTTGCGGAATTGCGTAATCTGTTCGATATCAAGCCCGTTCGGATTGACCACGCCGCCGATACGGGTCGTGGCCCCGATCACCTTTCCTCCCCATCGCGCGATTTCGCGGGCAAGGTATAGCCCGACATTGCCAAGGCCCTCAATTGTGATTTTGCAACGGTCGGGTGGAATCGAATAAAATTCGGCGGCCCCAATCACCCCGGCAAAAGTGGAAAGGGCCGTATAATAAGCCGAATCACCCCCGCCGCCGGCGGGGATTCCGGCTCCCTCCAGAATACAGTTAAGATCTTCCATCCGGCTGTTCATGTCGGTCCATGGCAGATAGATATTGGCGCGCAAAAGCGGCGAAATATGAGCGCCGAATATCCTCAGCCGCCGCTTTCTTTCTTCAGGCGGCAGATCGAAGGGCATTTGCAATCCCGCTTTGGCGCCCCCGGTGTCCTTTTCAAAAAAAGAATATTTATAGGTCATGGCCCGGGCGAGTTGGTAAACCTCTTCCCGATTAACATCGGGATATAGCCGAACCCCGCCGCAGGCGCCGCCGGCGCCAAGCGAATGAATTACGATCCAGCCATGCACTCCGGCTTCTTCTTCATTCACTTCGACCGTGAATAACGGCGCATCGGGTATCCTTTTAATATCAACAACGGATATATTATTCTCTGTCATTTATTTCTCCTTACCACGGAATAATGCCATTATGCAATCCAATATAGTTTTTTTATTCCCTGCTCATATAGTATAACTTACCCAAAGCAAACCTTCAAAATCAATAAAAAGATTTCAAAAGTTCGCCGGAGATTATATCGGTATATTCGGGGAATCTATCGGTCACCCGATGAATATTCCTTAAAGCAAGAAGGCCTGACAAATTCGCTTACTGCCCCTTTAAGAGTCTTTTTATGAGTATTTTGCCAAGATATCCATGAATTTCACATATGTCTTCGCCGTGAGCGCCGAATCTCGGAATCATAAAGAGTTCCTTGCCGTTAAGCGGATAACGGCAGGTGCCATGGCGGGATGAAAAACCGGCGATATAATTTGATTCCATCAAAACATCCAGGACGTCATCATTATAGGATCCGGCAGGATAACAGATGGTCCTTGCGGTTTTTCCCAGTTTTCCCTGAATTGTTTTTTGTGATTCAGCCAATTCGGTCTTAATACTTTCACGATCGAGCCGGCTTAATTCACGATGAGATGCCGTATGAGACTCGATCCGAACTCCTTTTTTTTCCATTCGAGCCATTTCCGTCCAAGTCATGCATTGTATACCGAGAGTATAATCATATCCCGTTATTTCCACCAGCCTGTCGACAATGGCGGTTCTTTCAGCCACCGATTTGTCCCTGAGATATAACATGAAACTCCGGCAGGTCGATACTTTGTCTTTTTCCGAAGATATTGTTGATCTCTCTATGAGCGATCTGAAATCCGAAGGCAGTCCCTCACTGTTATTCCATAAATGGTCCCAGCCCTCCTGATCCAGATTATGGAATATGTTCGATATCCGCAGATGCCAAAATCTTTTATCCGATTCGATAAAATCGGTGGGAGCAAAATTGACACTCTCACAACCATATTTTTCCATTATAGGTTGAGCAAATAAGGCAAAATCGGAATCGGCATCATCAAAAGTAAGCAGAGCGGAATGATTCGCCGGTTTCTTTTTGCCCTGGATAATTGCAATAAAATCATCAAGTCCGATGATATCATAATATTTTTTAAATGCCCTAATCTGTTTCTCAAAGGATTTATGATCCATTCCCCGATCATATCCCATTAAATATTTTTGTGATTTTTCCTTACTGGTAACCCGGTGAAAAGTAAAAACGACCAGCATTTTGCGGCGCATGAAAATGCCCGAAATAGAATAGAACAATTTCCAGATTCCCAGGTTTAATGCCAGATATTCTGCAACCCTTAAAAGCCGATTCCTTAACATATTTCTTTGGAAAATCCTTCTATTGATCGATGAAGCCCATTTTGAAGACTGGTTTTTTATTCGGGTGACGCTCAGGCGTCGTTGTCCCCTTCCAGAAAATGCCAGCTATTCTCATCCGATACGAGTGGATTGAGAGAATAACTCTCATCGAAATTAACCACTATACTCCGGTTGTCGGAGCGTAGTGAAAAACCGAATTTCGAGAAAACATCAATGACTTTTTTATTGCCGAAATAGACAAATGTTACGACTTCCGTACCATGCTTTCTCTGATACTTGAGAAATGAAGCCAATAGGGATTCGAGAATATCTCCGGTATTTTCGGAGAAAAGATCGGCAATTATCAAATTCCCATTTTCGAATCGATATGTAATGAACCCGGCGATTTCCCCGGAATCCTTATTTGTCAGAGCAAACGTTGTAAATTTCTTAAAAGGGCAAGAAGCAAACCGCCAGTGGAGAAAATCCCTGGTGCGTTCCCCCACAAGCGGGTAATTCTTCAGAGCCCGCTCCCAGAGTCGATCAAACCGTTCATCAAAATCGGACAGGACTTCAAAATTGTATTTTTTACCTGATTTATAAAAGTAGTCCCGGGATATTAATTCCAGTATTTTGTCAACGGGAAAAGCAAGGACTTTTGCAGGAAAATCTACTTTGAGAAATCTCCTTAGATATTGAGCGGTCTTTAAGACTTTCACCATCCGGACTATCCGGCCTATTACCTGGGCTCCATGCCGCGTGGCCACCTTTTCCGAGACAATATTGGGGGTGGCATATATAAAGGCCATTCTTGATTCATACATATATTTAATCGTCATCGCCGTAACCCGGCCAGCCGGCCCAAATCCGCGATGCGCCCTGGCAACACCAAAATCCCCGGCAACTCCCACGTTTACCGGTTTCCCTTCGACAAAAAGCCGCTTTGGGAATAACACGGTGGTTCCGACAAATTTATCGTTTCTCTCAACACATCGCGCCACCCAGAAATGAGCCAACCCATACAAGCTGTTCTCGTAGAGCCACTTGTATTTAGACTCCGGCCATTTGGGGAAATTCTCTTTCCAAAATCCGATAAAGTCGTCCTTATCTTTGGAAACATCCCCTTTATATATTTTATAATTCATCTTAATATCCACAATTACGCCTCAATATCCCCGCTTATTTGACAATAACCTCGGATAAACATCAAAATATATTTTGGGCTCAAATAAAATTATCGGATAAATATCTAAAATTCCCACTATTTGGGTATTATTTTTAATTTTGCTCTAATCTAATAAAAAAAACTGTCATATTCCCAATACAAAAGATGCTCCGGGCAGGTCCTCATAACGAATTTCATCCGGCTCTTCCTTCTTCCCTGTTCCCCGATAAAGTCCGTCAGGGGCATTGAAAACCAGCCCCTCCTTGTCACCGATATTTTTATAAGCATGAACCACTCCCGGTGGAATGGTAAATGAAATCATATTCTCCGCATCGGTATCAAACACCCATCTGTTGCCGAAAGTGCGCGATTCGGGGCGATTGTCCCAAAGATAGACGCGAAAATTCGACGATCCGAAAAAACAAAAATAATCGGTCTGCCTTCGGTGCTCATGAGGCCCCCGGGCGGTTCCGGGTAAAGTCATTGATATATAATTCATGGCGGGGACATAGCCCTCCGGGTACTCGTCCGAACGCAACAGTTCCATGAGCCACCCGCGGGAATCGACATGTTTCTCGAGATGCCTGATGATTACCCCGTCAATATTGCATTCCGCCTTAATGATTGTTCCTCCATTCCTCAAGATACCGATCGATTCCTGCCCTGTAATCCGGCATAACATTTATATCGTATCTTTTTAACCTGCCGTTTTCAAGGGCCGTATTACCGGGGCGAGGCGCCAGCCAGTCGAATTCATCTTTTCGAAAAAGTGCCAAATCAACATCCAATCCCAGTTTCTTTAAAACGTAATCGGCCGTTTCCTTTCGTGTCGCCTGGCCCTCTGCTGTGCAGTGAAAGAGCCCCGACAGCCGCCCCCGCAGAACCGCTTCGGTCTGACGGGCGACGTCCCAGGTCCATGTCGGTGTGCTGATCTGATCTGCCACGATTTTTATTTCTTCACCTCTCAACCCAGCTTTCTTATCAGCCACCTGCCGCAAACTGTCCTGAATCAGACGATAAATAAAGCTTTTTTCACTGCTGCCATAGAGCCATGCCACCCTCAAAACGGCGGCTGAGTCCGCATTATTCAGGACCCTCAATTCACCTTCGAGTTTTGTCCGGCCGTAAAAATTTATCGGGTTCGCCCTGTCACTTTCTATATATGGCGCCCCCTTCAATCCGTCAAAAACATAATCGGTTGAGTAATAAACAAGAAAAGCGCCGCATTCGCGGCAGGCTCGAACGATATTATTGGTCCCGTCGGCATTGACACTCATGGCGATGTCTTTGTAAATTTCACACTTATCGACATCCGCCACAGCCGCGGCATGAAGAACATATTGCGGCCCCAAATTATCGAAAAATCTCATGACCTGATCAGCATTGGTAATATCCATTTCGCGGTGACCGACAGAGCAGACCTTATATGATGTCGAGAAAAAACGGGTCAGATCTACGCCCAGAAGACCGGTGCCTCCCACGATGAGCATACGATCAGGCATTATCATACTCCTCAAGAATACCGGCCAGATAATCCCGGTATTCATTGAAAGGCATCGCCTCAATTAGTCGCCGGAATTGCAAATTGTCTATAAAACCCCGGGAAAAGGCGATTTCCTCAATACAGCCGAGTTTTATGCCCTGCCTTTTTTCCATGGTGGAAATAAAATTGGCCGCCGTCAGCATGCTTTCGGTGGTCCCGGTATCAAGCCAGGAAACGCCCCGCCCCAGCCTGATTACTCCAAGCCTGCCCCGGTTTAAATATTCATTGTTGATATCGGTGATTTCCAGTTCTCCCCTTGCGGAAGGTTTTAAACCGGCGGCAATTCCGACCACGTCGGCATCGTAAATATAAAACCCGGTGACCGCATAATTGGAGCCGGGATGGGCGGGCTTTTCTTCAATTGCACCCGGCTCGCCGTTATCATTAAAACTTATCACTCCGTAGCGGCGCGGATCCTTCATATAATAACCGAAAATCAGGGCCCCTTTATCGAAACCCTGCACCTCATCGCGAAAGTCCGCCACACCATAAAAAATATTGTCTCCCAGGATCAGGGCCACCGGATCATCGCCGATAAATTCCCCGGCAATGATAAATGCCTGCGCAATACCCTCAGGACGCTCCTGCACGGCGTATTTAATCGACAGCCCCAGATTCATGCCATCCCCGAACAGGTCCCGGAAATGGTGGATATCGGTCGGTGTCGATATAATCAGAATCTCCCGGATATCGAACTGCATCAGCGTGCCCAGGGGATAATAAATCAACGGTTTATCATAAACCGGAAGCAGCTGCTTGCAGGCAACCTGAGTCATGGGAAAAAGACGCGTACCGTTTCCTCCCGCAAGAATGATTCCCTTTTTTACTTTTCCCGACCCGGTCATTATTTCCGCCTCCCGGTATAGTTTCTTTCATAATAGCTCATGTATTCGCCGGTCATACATTCTTCCAGCCACTGCTGATTTTCAAGATACCAGCGGACAGTCCGTTCCAGGGCCTGATCAAAAGTGTGACCGGCCCGCCAGCCGAGTTCCGACTTGATTCCGGCTCCATCCAGCGCATACCTCCGGTCATGCCCGGGACGGTCGCCGACAAAGACTATCAAATCTTCCCGGTGGCCGTCACTCATAATATGATCCATTATTCGACAAACCCGCCTGACGACCTCAATATTCGAAAGTTCGGCACTGCCTGGAATATTATAGGTCGCACCCGGTTTTCCTCGATGAAATATCATATCAAGCGCCCGGCAATGGTCTTCGACAAAGAGCCAGCTCCGAATATTCCGGCCATCACCGTAAATCGGAATCGGCTCATTCTTAAGGGCATTACGAATGACCAGCGGAATCAATTTCTCAGGGAACTGGTATGGTCCGAAATTGTTGGTGCAGTTTGAAATTACGGTGTCCAGGCCATAAGTATGATAATAGGCCCGAACCAGGTGATCGGCCGAAGCTTTTGAAGCGGCATAAGGAGAACTTGGGTTATAGGCCGCAGCTTCCGAAAAATAGCCCTCATCCCTGGAACCGTAAACCTCATCCGTCGAAACATGATGAAAACGAAAACCAGGGCCTTTCATCCGGGCCAGTTCCAGCAGATTAAAGGTCCCTTTGATATTGGTATCTATAAATACCTCGGGACCAAGAATAGAGCGATCCACATGCGACTCGGCGGCAAGATGTATTACTGCATTAATATCATATTTATCAAAACAACTTTTAAGGCTATTAAAATCCCTGATATCAATTTTTTCGAAAATATAGTTTTCTTCCTTTTCTCTGTTTTCCAGATTGGTCAGGTTACCGGCATAGGTCAGGCAGTCAATATTTACGAATAAATAATTTCGATATAAAGGCAGCAAATATTTCAGAAGGTTGGACCCGATAAATCCGGCCCCACCGGTTACAACCAGTCTTATGTTATGTCTATCTGTTTGATTCATGACGACTTAATGAAACAATTCTCAATGGAAACAATAACAGGTTGGACCGGACAAGTCAATATCAATGTGTCTTCAAACCCATTCCAGCCCAGCCGGCGGCCGTCTGAAAAATATATGAAATTTCCCGGTCTTCTTCGGCCAGGTCTTATAATAACAAACGCTCATTCCGGCGAGAGCAATGTAATATGTCTCACCGGTAATCTTAAACCCCATCCTGAGATGGGTCTTTAGCGAGGCAGTATTAAGAATCTCCACCACACCATATTTTTTTACCCTGCTTTGCGCTGCATAATGTTCGACCTGTATTTTGAAGCAGGAAGCAAAGAAACCTTTCATTCTTTCTTCCGGGGTACTATAGACTCCGTAGAGAAACAAACCATCATCGCCGGTATCAATAATCGAACCGGCATATCGATTATACAGCCGGCCCGTGGCCGCCCAGCTTATACTGACCGGCCGCCCGTCTTTCAGGGCTATAACACAGGTATCGCCTCGCTTCAGCCGGTGACGCGCCTTGTCTCGGTCTATTTCGACGCTGTTCAGGTTATCGGCGTCATCGAGAGTCGCAAAACGAATTTCATAATCTTTGTAATCGCGTGTTATTAGTTTCAGTTCATCGCCTTCGATCAGATAAGAATGATAATAACGAAACAGCCATTCGGGTAAATGAGAGCCGATCGAATATAATAGATATTCTATCCCGCCCGATTTGAATCCGCTCTTCAGATTATTGAGTCTATTTTTTATTTTGCCAAGCATTTGCCGGATTAATTCCTTTTATAAAAATAATATAAAAAAAAATGACGACTAATCCAAAATATGATTTGCCGTCATTTTATTTCGCCAATCTTCAAGATTTCAAATGACTTATCTTAAATACACTTATTGCTAATATTACTGGTTATACTGCTCTATCAAATTCAGTACGTCCTGCTGAGTGGCCTGGCCTGTCCGGAATTCATTTATTTTCCGATCAATATCGAAGCGAAAAACCCTCGGGGCATTGAAGTCATAAACATAAGCAGCCATTTCGGTTTCATTGGCCGTTCCGTATCCCTGGCTGATGCAGCCATTAATGGTCTGTCGGGTATTGTTGGTGGCCACACTGTAATCAGGATTAAATAATTGCTGCGACGGATGCAGAGGCCATAGGACATATTTACTCATATAATAATCCAGACTGACCGGATCATCACACAGGCCGACCGTCTTCGCCTGCGTCGCATCGGCATCGGTTCGGCTTCCCCAGCCGACCCATTCCGCGGTCGTTAACGTTATATCAGGCTTACGGCAGTGGGTCATCCATGCCCCGACCGCTTCCCCGGCCGAAAAGGCCCGCTCGGCCGCCGAGCCTCCATGACAGCCATCGGCATAGGTATGCATATTCCTGTGGCCGTCGTTAAACGGCCCACGGACGTCATTTTCCAGTTCAGCAATGCCCAGGAATGATTTGATGGCACTGGTGACACCGGCATAATCCTGTTGAGCGTTACTGCCATGATTATTCAGATTGGGCATTTTTATAAAACGTATGGGCGGCTGGCCCGCATAACCGTTATCGTAAACTCCGTTCTTTAAATCAATCAAACGCTGCGAATACGGCGACCTGATAACCGGATATGGCAAATATAATTGACAGCTTGAAGTCGGTGACTGCCATGACGGACGCACCCAGCCCTGACCATTCTGCGGTCCGCTGATAACCGGCCAGTTTGATGGGTCGTCCTGATTTCTCCAGATTCTGACTCCATTGACATTCGAGTGACCATTGCTGTGATAGTACGCTATCATATCATTGAAATTATATGGGCCGTTTCGCAGCAGGAATGGGACAGTCCAGAATCCTTCCGTCTGAAATTGCGTATTTTCGCAAAAAATAATCTCTCCGCCGAACCCACCCGGACGGTTCAGAATTAAATCGATCATGCCCATGCAGCAGGCGCAGTTGGAACCTCCCTGATTTTGCCACTGGCCGTTGGGATTAATTACCACGACATCATCATGGCCGATGAAATTCTCGATGCCGCCGAAACGCATATCAATCACTTTGCCCACATTTTCCGCCGGCGTTCCGTTTTTGGCAATAAATATATTCGAGAGTACAGCCGCTTTGGCGCCTGGCGCCGAATAAAAGAAGGAGTCAAAAAGATAGCCTCCAACAAAGGCGGCGGCCGAATATTTGCCGGCCTTCCTGATAAATTCCCGCCGGTTAATATTTCCGTTATCTTTCATTTGATTCCCTTACTTCAAAAGAATTAATTTACCGCCGGTATTTCGGCTCCCATCGGTAAGGCTATATAAATAAACGCCCGAACTAATCGATTCATTTGACTCCCAGGCAACGTAGCCGGTATTTTCTCTTGCGACAAAATCTTCTCTGAAAATTTTCCTGCCGGTCAAATCATACAAGGTAAGAGTCATGTGATTGCCCGCAATTCCGAGACCGGAATACTTGATCGTAACAGTAGAATTAAAGGGATTCGGATAAGCCTTCGAAATCAAGGCAATTTCCGGCAAGGTCCCCGGGAGATCATCTTCAACATCAAGCGATAGAACCACTTCGATTTCAAGAGAATCGGACAGAGCAAAAAAGCCGGTATTATTCCCTGAGAATACTGCGGAGTGCGTCGGAAGCTGGAATTTGCCCAATGAGTTACAGACAATTTTCAACTCCAGGTTGATAATTTCTCCCGGTTGGACCGAATAATCGACACCGGCCGCCTCACCGCGAGAATCGATAATCCAAGAGTAGCTGCCATATCCGTCAACAATATGTCCCTCGATCGGACCGATCGACAAGAAAGGCAATGGGACTCCATTGACAGTTACTTTCTGATCGACAACAAGAAACTCCGAAGGCAAATTGTCAGAAAAATATAAACCATTCAGATCGAATAACTCGTTATTCGTTAATGTCCTGGAAATTGTAAAGGTATCGGAAATTGCTACCAGATCAGAACTTAGCAAATAATTGCAGTTTATACTATAACCTGATGGATATACGTAATCGTTTCCCTGCGCACCGGTAAACCCGGACAAAGCAAGAATTAAATAAAGGGCCATGACAAGAATTTTCTTCATATTCTTATAATCGTCCCGAACCATGAATTAATTCACCCAATAATGATCTGGCTTTTTGGCCGTCTACCTTTAACAATAATAATTAATAATATACAAAATTAAGGCTATTATCCCCACTTAATTGTCTCTGAACCGAAAATGCAGGAAATTACTGCTTTTTCCTGAAAAGCCGAAAGACCATTTCCCGTACAAACCCATATCCCAATCCGCCATAAATAGTAAGATAAATCACCGGCAAGACCGACAAATGTCTGATTCCATTTTTCACCGAAATAATCAGCGACCACAAAAGGACCGCGAATATATACAGCCCTGCGGTCAGATAAAACGGCAGCCGTAACGCTTCAAAAAACAAGGATAGAATCCCCAATAATGGTATTCCGAAAGTTATAAAAACCGGTACCAGCGTACCGATTGATAACGATCCGGGATGCTTTCGGGCCAGGCGAAATCTGCCGGTGCCATATCGCCTCATCTGCCGGAACAACCCCCGAACCGAATCGCGCGGATAGTAAAAGACGGCCAGCTTCATTGAAGTAAATGATTTGTACCCACCCCTGGCCGCGCGAAAATTCAATTCCACATCTTCGGCGGCATCCATTCTTTCATCATAACGGCCTATTTTGTCAAAAACTTCTTTTCGGTATGATGCACCGGAGCTCGAGGGGTCAACATATTTATCCTCGGTAATATAGATGGTCGAATCGAGACCGTGCCCGATAATTGATTTACGGGCAAGCGAAACGGCCTGTTGGAAGGAATCATTGTCAGGCGTGTCGAGAAACTGGGGCCGGCTGAGTACCGAAACGCCTTTTTCATTCATCAGCAGGGCCGTGTTTTTGATTAACTGATCATCAGCGATATAAGTATGACCATCGACAAAAGTAATAATTTCGCCGGAAGCATATTCAATTCCGATATTTCTTCCAGATGACGAGAAATTTCCCGGATTATCAAGCAGCCTGACACGGCTGTCTTCAGCGGCAATCGATGAGACAATTTCAGCCGTTTTATCCGTCGAGCTACCGTTTGCGACCAATATTTCCATCTTATCGCGGGGATAATCCTGCCTCAATAAATAACCGATGGTTGCGGCTATACATTTTTCTTCATTAAGAACCGGAATAACTACGGATATCTTCGGCCACACTTCCATCAATAATCCCCTTTAATACAGTCTCAGTTCATTTTTTTAAGCAACGATTCGATTCAAAAATATAAAACGGTTTCTTGTCATACGTTGTCAACAGAAAAACGGTTGAAACATAGCCATTCCCGCCGTAAAAAACATATTGGAACCTTGACAACTGAAAATTAAAAAATGATTGCAAAAATTCTGATTTTATATGATTATTGGCTGCGGGGAATATCATTTGTAGGTTTTGGTAAAAATAACCATCATGATGGAGCCGGAATATGGAAAAAAACAGAGCGGAAAAATTCCAGGAAGAACGCGAGCGGCTGAATCAGCTCGTATTTAAATATTCCGGAATAAATGTCAAAAGATTTTTTAATCTTGACTGGCAAATCTATAAGGACGGCACCTTGCGGGCCAAAACCAAGGAACTCATGGGCCTCGTGGCATCCCTGGTACTGCGATGTGATGACTGTATTCTTTATCATCTCATCAGGTGCAAAGAAGAGGGTGTCACTGATGCCGAACTTGAAGAAACGGTCGCGGTCGGGCTGGCGGTCGGGGGCTCGATCACTATCCCGCATATCAGGCGTATCTGGGATATATGGGATGAAATGAAAAGGGAATCCTGATCGCAGATTTTATCACCGGAATAATGTCATGAACAAAGAAACCCAGTTCAAGATGCTTCTCGAAAAAGTCGAAAGAATCACTTCCACCGGGGATGATGATTCCTCACGGCTGTTGTCAATATGCAATCTGCTCAAAAACAGCTTGCCCGGATATGATTGGGTCGGCTTTTATGTTGTGGATAAAAATAATGACCGTGAACTGGTGCTGGGCCCGTTTGCCGGCGATCCGACCGATCATGTGCGCATCCCTTTCGGGCGGGGCATCTGCGGCCAGGCTGCGGAAACCGGGAAAACATTTGTTGTTGATGATGTAACCGCCGAAAACAATTACCTTTCCTGCAGCATAAACGTGAGATCGGAAATCGTCGTACCAATTTTTCGCGGAGATAGAATAATTGCCGAACTCGATATCGACTCCCATATCCCGTCGGCCTTTACCGAACAGGACGAAGCATTTCTCACCGAAGTCGGCAGGCTCGCCGCAATACTAATCCAAAAATAATCGCTTTGAGCGGCCGGCCTATTTTCCGGCACCCATTGAGTCCGCCGGTTTCATATCGAAGTCAGGGGGTAGTTTAGGATTCGGCCGCCCCTGCATTTTGCGTTCAATATCCGGGAAGCGTTTCTCCAATGCCTCGACTTTGTCACGCTCCGGGAAGGGGGCATAAAGGGTGTATTTCTTGTAAGAATCGAGTGCCTTTCCATATTGTTTATCGATTTCTAAAGTGGCACCAAGGTTAAACCAGGCATGCGCATGAGTCGAATCGAGGTCAAGAATCTTCTGGAAATCCTTTATGGCGCTTTTGTAATCCTCTTTATCATATAATGCGAGTCCTCGATTATAATAGGCATCAATAAATTTAGGATCTATATCGATTGCCTCCGTGTAGCTGCGAAGGGCCATGGTCGTATCGCTGATACTGCGGTAAGCCACGCCCAGATTAAAATAGGCCTTGGCATAATTCTGCTGCAAAAAAATGGCCTTTTTAAAATCGTCAATAGCCAGATTAAATAATCCTTTTTTATGATATTGCGTGCCGCGATTATGATAGGCCTCGGCATAATTGGGATTCAATTCTATTGCTTTGCCGTAGTCTTCAATCGCCTGGTCGGTTTCGTTCATCCGTTCGTTGGCCATGGCCCGGCTGAAAAACGCCTCGGGTACTTTGGGATCAAGCTCGATCGCCTTATTGAAATCTTCGACCGCCTTTCTCATCTGGCCGGTCATGCCTCGGGCGATACCGCGCTGAAGATAGGCGAAGGCGTTCCCCGGTTCAAACATGATGGCTTTACTGAATTCACCGATAGCTTTATCCGGCTGACCGCTGCTCACAAGCTCATTCCCCTTCTGGACATGCTCGGCCGCCGATTTTTGCTGACCAAAAACAGTATTCGCAATAACCAAAAGAAACAGAATCCCAAATATCCCCATGGTAGCCGAAAAGCTGTTCGAACGAACTTTATCGTTTGGAGCCATCTGATCTCTCCCTGTTAATAATGCCCTGATTTCATGTCATTAATTTTATCAAAATATTGCCTGCCAATAATATATAATTTGGCATCGTTTAGAATCTTATGCTTGTACAAGCTATTTGTTCCAGTGAAAATTATACTTGCAGTCATGATTTTCGAAAATAATATTTTTTCAGATAGGCCCGAATAACTCAGCCGCCTTCCTTCCGGCTCTTCCGACAAACTGTTCCAACGGCTCCGTCAGCCTCTCGCCCGTTCCCACTTCAAATAAGATGTTGCTGAGAGCCGACTTATCAATATACCGGCGCAATTCTTTCCAGTCGATTGTCCCATCACCGGGCACAAGATGCTCATCCGATTGACCATGATTATCCGATAGGTGCGTCGTGGTCAGACGATGATAAAATTTTGAAAGTAAATGAAACGGTTCACCGCTCATATTCTCATGAGAACTGTCAAAACAAAAACCGATTTGGTGGTCATCGAACATTTCCAGCAGCTTTTCACAGATCCAGGAACCTTTGGCGGTCGGAAGATTCTCGATTACCATCCTGATATTGCGCGGCTTTAATGATAGAATTTCTGCAATTGATTCGGCCGCTCTTTCCAGGCAGGCTTCCCGGCTGTCACTGAAATAATAATGCGGATGAACAATTACAGTCGGCACGGCATAACTGAGCGCAAATTCCATATACTCGATCAGCCTGTCAATCGCCGCCTCCCGATCGCTTTTTTGAGCGGCGGCAGGATCATATCCTTCCCAAAAGGGAAAGTGAGCCGACTCAATAAATAATCCCAAATCATTTACCCGCTTCAGGACCTTCTCAAATGCTTCCTTGTCCAGGAAATGGCTGTGCTCCGGTCTGGCGCTGACCGAAATAAAATCGAATCCCGACCCGGCGCAAATGTCAAGCTGGGTGAAAATATCAACGGTGTGATCGACTGTTGTCGAAATGCCAAATCTGTATTTTTTTGCCATTGCCTAATATAACAAAATTTTTTCGGAATGAAAACCGGCAAAAAAAAGCCGCTTCGGGTCTGACAATCAGTTCCGAAGCGGCACACAAGAATGGGCGACATAGACGAGATTTCGAACAATGCCCCTTTTTGCACCTATCCCGCCCTTGCATTCACTTAGCTAAACACCACAGTCAGTAATACAGGAATCATGCCAAAATTCGCCATTTTCAAATCTTATTTGTAACCGAATGTCGGCTTAAATGTTACAGCCAATTCAGGACAGAAATGTACATATATATAAATCAAGCAGGACGGTGTTCCGTTTCAATCAGGGACCCAAAACGAAACACTGTTTCAAACTGAATCGAAAATATCCGGGAATTATTCCAATTCCGAGAAAACCGGTGTTGAGAGATATCTTTCGCCGGTATCGCAGATAATGGTTACAATTAATTTATTTTTATTTTCCGGATTAGAGGCTACTTTCAGGGCCGCCGCTACATTGGCTCCTGCCGATATGCCGCATAAAATACCCTCTTCCCGAGACAAACGCCTGGTTGCGGTAAAGGCATCTTCATTCTCAACTGTCATGATCTCATCGATCACTTCAAGATCAAGCACGTCCGGTTTAAAGCCGGCGCCGATACCCTGAATCGGATGGGGACCTTTGATGCCCTGCGACAGAAATGGCGAGGCGGCCGGTTCCACGGCAATAATTCTGACCGACGGCTTACGCTCCTTCAGGTAGCCGCCGACACCGGTAATGGTGCCTCCGGTACCAACGCCGGCAACAAAAATATCAATCTCCCCCTCGGTGTCATCCCAGATCTCGGGCCCGGTGGTCAGCCGATGAACCAGGGGGTTGGCCGGATTCTTAAATTGCTGCGGCATAAAAGAATTGGGCGTCTCCGCCAGAATCTCTTCGGCCCTTTTGATCGCCCCGGGCATCCCCTCAGACCCGGGTGTCAGAACCAGTTTGGCTCCCAGTGCTTTAAGCAGGCTTCGCCGCTCTATAGACATTGTCTCCGGCATTGTCAAAATCAGCTTATATTCACGGGCGGCCGCAATATATGCCAGCGCAATACCGGTATTTCCTGAAGTCGGCTCGACAATTACCGTATTTTTCTTTAAAAGGCCATTCTTCTCGGCATCGGCAATCATCGAATGGGCGATCCTGTCCTTTACCGATGATAACGGATTAAAAGACTCCATTTTGACGATGACAATACCGGGAAGGTCATTGGCCAGTTTGTTAAGCCTGACTAGAGGCGTTCGGCCAATTAGTTGCGTGATATCTGAAGCTATTTTCACCATTTCCATTACCTTAAACAGATTTCAGTAATCGGTTTAAGATAATACGATAAAAGCCATCTAAATATGGTACATTTCCTTGACTGAACCAAGCTTCGGCACAAGGTCAGAAATCTTAAGTGATTTGAAGTACTTTACCGCCATTTTTTCCGCATCTTTCCAGACAAATGAAAGCGGGCCGCCGTCCTCGCGCCCCTCGGCGGTAAATAGAATACTTCCCTCGAATGCCGAAACGATATCATATACCGTTATTGTATTTGGCTTTTTGGCCAGATAATAACCGCCCTTTTTTCCACGGGTGGCATCAACCAATCTCGCCCGTCTTAATTGGGAAAGCAATAACTCCAGATAGCGGACAGGAACATCCTGACTGCTGGCAATTTCCTTCGCCTGCAGCGCTCCTTTACCGTAATGGGCTGCCAGCGAGACTATGGCTTTCAGGCCATATTGAGCCTTTAATGAAATCATGAAACCCCCTAAAATATAAAGTATTATTTCATCTGACTTACGTATAACAAATTTATTTGTTTGAATTATGTCTTCTTAGACCGAAATATAAACTTTGCCAACCGAAACCGTCCTGAAGCCGTCGATAATACCGGCGATTTTACGAAAATAATAATCTTAAATAAAATACGCTATCTACATCCAAATTTATTGTAAAAATGCCCAATTTGGAAATTGGCCCGGATCTATATCAAAAACATAACCCCCAAGCAAATAAATTGCAAGTGTAATTATGACGACTCCCGCTAAATTCAACAAGATTCCGGTCCGGGCCAATTGATGAACCGTCACCCGCCCCGAACCGAAGATTATGGCATTGGGAGGAGTGGCCACCGGAAGCATAAAAGCGCATGAGGCCGATAGGGTTGCCGGAATCATCAGCATCAGAGGATTTATTTTTATCGCCACCGACAAGGAAGCCAGAATCGGCAGAATCATCTGGGTCGTGGCGGTATTCGAAGTCAACTCAGTCAAGAAAGTCATCATCAGACAAACAGTAATTATTATCAATAGGGGTGAGAACTGACTGAATGCGGCTAAATTTCCCCCAAGCCAGGTTGAAAGGCCGGAATGTTCAAAACCGGCCGCAAGGGCAAACCCGCCGCCGAAAAGTATGACAATTCCCCAGGGAAGCTTGACCGCGGTGTGCCAATCCATTAATGGGCCCTTTCCTTTCGAGCGGGATGGAATCAGGAAAAAAAGCAGGGCCATGGTCATGGCGACGGTGCCGTCATCGATAAAGGAATTCTCGGGAAACAGGTTCGACCAGCCCGGAATGGTCACATTGCCGATACTTATATTCTGCCGAAAAATCCACAGCAGGGCCACCGCCGCAAAGACCACCAGAACCACCTTTTCTTCAAACTTGGTCTTCCCCAGACTCCGGTATTCCTCCTTAAATATTTGCGCATCCCCTTTGAATTCTCTCTTTCGAGGGACAAAAAACCAAACCAGCAATTGCCAGGCAATAAGCAGAAACACAATCGAAAACGGCAGGCCGAACATAATCCAGCTCGCAAAACTGATTTCGGGCGATTCCGGGAAATATATTTTGAAAATGCGGATAAAGGCAAGATTGGGCGGCGTGCCTATAAGCGTGGCAATACCGCCGATCGATGCGGCATAGGCGATTCCGATTAAAAGACCGACCGCAAATTTCCTGATCGATTCGGCGCCGAAATTATCCTCAAGTTTGTCGATTACAGCCAGAACTATCGGGATCATCATCATGGTGGTGGCGGTATTGGATATCCACATCGACAGAAAAGCGGTCGCCACCATAAATCCCAACAGCATTTTTTTGGGACTGACGCCGATCAGCAGCATGATTTTCAGAGCAATGCGGCGGTGCAGGTTCCATTTCTGCATGGCCAATGCAATAATAAAACCTCCAATGAACAGAAATATGACATTGTTAAAATAAATCGGGGCGACATCTTTACCGCTCATCACGCCGAACAAGGGAAACAGCACTACCGGTATCAGCGCCGTGGCGGCGATCGGGATGGCCTCGGTGATCCACCAGACCGCCATCAGAATGGCTATCGCGGCCGTCCGCGTAACCAGCGGATTTGCCGGATCAAGGTCGAAAAATATGAGGATGATAAGAGCCAGAGCCGGCCCCAGATAAAGACCTATCTTTTGCTTAAATTCGAATTGATGAACTACTTTTTCGATTTCAGTCATAGGCTGCTCTGATTTAATTAAAAGAATTGAAAGATAACAGACAAGTCAAAAAAATCAGTCTATGCGCGATCGAACATTTTCGTCCGACCGTACGAGTGCAGGTAGGCCCAGATGTATAAAGTCATTCCTGAAATAAGCAGCCAGTAGAAATATGGCCGGGGCAAATCATAATGCAATGTTGCGCCGAAATCATATATAAACGAAAAAATAATCATTATAGTTGCGGCAACGGCTAGAATCCATGAAAACAGGGTCGGCCGGAATTTCCGGCCCTTATTAAAAAGCCTTGTTATGGAATATCCGATTAAAATCATCACGATTGAGATCGCCACCGGTGCAATAACCGGACCTATCCAGGGCAGCGGCACCAGGAACAGCACATCCCAGTCAAGAAGCGAAGCCGGCCAATCAATTGTCGCTTTAAGCCAGACATAATAAAAAATATCCCAGATTCCGAACAGAATAATGAAATATCCGAATCGCTCCCAGAATTTTTTTCCGCACAAAGCGGCAACCATGAGCAGCATGATTATAGTGGATAGTTCGCGGAGAATTTCTAATTTGATAAATTTTTGAGTGATATCGATCAGCGGAAACGCGAAGCCGCCAGGATAATAGAGCTGCCTGAGATATATAACCACGGCCGCCTCGAAATAGGCCATGGCGACGGCAAATAAAAATATGAATAAATATTTCTTCAAAATAGACTCTTTTTATGAATGACGACTATCCCTTTTCGAATTCGAAGATAATGTATGCCATTTTATAGGTCAAGCCACATTTTATTAATCGACTTGGCGATTGCAGTTGGTCGTAAGCGCAAATTTGCGACAAAAAAGACGGCAGGATCATTTGATCCTGCCGGTTTCAGGTTGGTTCCCTTGCTTGAGCATGCCCGAAAATGATCGAGCGCCTTATTAAGAGTGTCCGGTCGAATGTCCTGATGTCAGACGCTTTCGGGCGACTTTCTTGGGAGCAGGTCAGGCCTCTCAGGCTCTGGAATACAGGTTGCCGCTGCCTCCGGGCAATACCCTTAATTTGATTTTGGTCGCATTCTTGTCATGCTTGTGCTGCTTATAACAGGCCTTGCATCGAAGCGGCTGGCCGGTATATCCCAGACTGTAGAAATATTCGCGGGCTGCCCCCGTGAAAACAAACTCTTCGCCGCAGGCAACACAGACAAGAATTTCTGATTTTGCGATTGATCCCATTTTCCCCCCCTGGGTTTATGCTATTTTTCTTCCCTGATTAATTTTCACGATTCAATTCACTTCAGTCCTATCGCAAACAGCAATTGAGGGCATCGAACCATTAAATCCCTTTTGATCGTCTGCCTGGCCCGATACAGGTACCACCTCACGGTTGCTTCGGGCATATTCATAATGTCCGAAACATGTTTAATATGACAACCATCGACATCGCGGAGTATAAAAGCCGAGCGCTGTTTTCCCGTCAATGATGCGATAGCCTCTGACAAATGCTGATTCAACTGCTCTTTTCGATAAACGGCATCGGGCGTAGCCGCGCGCGAATCGGCCCTGTCCCTGACCTCGTCTATAGCTTCATGCTGATGGCGCCGGTGCTTCCGGAGATAATCTATTGATGCATTAAGCGTGATGCGATAAAGCCAGGTATAAAATTTTTTATTCTCGTCATAGCGCCATATGTTTTGGCTTGTTTTTACAAAGACGTCTTGAACAACATCCGCGGCATCATCATAGTCATTGACTACCTTGTAAGCCAGGGCCGCCACCTGATTGCGATACAACTTTACTATTTCCGAAAATGCCTCTTTATTCCCATTTTTGATTTTTCTTACGATTTCCCTGGTTTGTGCCTCATTATGATCAGAATCCGCCTGAACCAAAACGACTGAGTCTTTTTCAATCATAGCTGCTCTCCCTATAAATTCCTGTTTCGATTTTTCCTTTAGTTGCAGCAGACTTGTTGGAGGTGAGGCAGATTCTTTTGAGCCCCTGTCCGCCTCACCCCCGGCCCCATTTATTCTTTCTCTTCCGGGCGCCCGTACGATTTTCCAAATTGGAATCTCGCTGTAAGCAACTCTGGCCTTTTTTTGAGCTTTGGCGCTCGAAAATCCAAATCTGGAAACGCCCGTCAAGAATTAAGCACAAAAAATCGCTTTTTTATAAATAGTCAAGAGGGTATTATTGGTGAGCAAATGGGTATCCGCAATACCCCACACAATACATACTTAAATGTATATTTAATAAAGAGTTACGGTTTGCCGGCTTCAAATTACATGCCTGATTGTGCAAAATGGAAGGATATATAATTGTATTTTTGAGCCAGGATTATTTTATATCATTATATTTATTTTTTTCCGAGAACTCGCTGCTTTTAAGAAAAGTGGTCAGATTGATGCTTTTATTCGATATTCCAAGCTTTTTTCGGATTATCTTTCGCTGTTTTTGAACAGTCTGTACCGAACTGTTGAGGGCCGAAGCGATATCTTTGCTTGAAAAACCATTTTTAATCAGACTGCAAATTTCCATTTCCCGCGGCGATAGTTTGGCCAGGTTGTGTTTTAGCGTGTCAATGAACGGTGATGTAATGTCGGCTATATCCTTCTCGAGAATTTCAAACGTCCTTGCCTTGGACTGGTGCGAGGATTCCTTCAGTCTCCGCAACGTCGGCATAATCAGCTGCTCCACATTGGCAGTAATCTGTTCCTTAATCGACCTTTTCTCATTATCAATCTGATCGAGGATTTCCCGCAGCGCTATATTCTTCCGCTCCAGAGCTTCCCGCTCTATTTTTAACTGCTCGGTGGAATTGGCCAGCTCCAGGGTTCTCTCATTGACCCGTTCTTCAAGTTCCTCCTGATATCTTTGCAGCGCCTCCTCGGCCTTTTTGCGGATGGTAATATCCTTCACGATGCCAAGCATACGGACAGCTTCACCGTCGCCGTTTCTTACCACATCGCCGGTTTCAAAAACCCATCTGATCGTTCCATCCGGCCAGACAATTCGATGTTCGATATCATAGTCACGACCATTTCTGACACAGGCATTTACGGCATCAGTTACCAGCTGTCGATCATCGGGATGAATGCACTTAAGAAAGGCCTCATAAGTCGCGCCAAATTCGCCCTCTCCAAATCCAAAAATCGGCTCAATCCGGTCGGACCAGTGCAGATCACCTGTTACAATATTCCAGTCCCAGCTTCCGATATTGGCGGCCCGCTGCGCCCTCGCGTATCTTTCCTCACTTAAGTGCAGCGCATCCTCTGCCTTCTTTTGTTCGGTGATGTCAACACCCGAAATCAATATCCCGCAGACTACATTGGAGCCATTACGAACCAGGGTGTGGTACCAGGCGAATATCCTTTC
Source organism: candidate division Zixibacteria bacterium HGW-Zixibacteria-1 (assembly GCA_002838945.1). Classification (NCBI taxonomy): domain Bacteria; kingdom Pseudomonadati; phylum Candidatus Zixiibacteriota; species candidate division Zixibacteria bacterium HGW-Zixibacteria-1. The sequence goes on along the minus strand of PGXB01000006.1, from coordinate 11,109 downwards.
TTCACCGTTCTTCGTTACAATCGGGTACTCATCGATTCTTATATCATCACTGTCGCCTGAAGTTATCTCATCCAGGAATTCCTGGACACTCTTCCGATCCTTTTCCGGAATACATATGTCAAACCATCTTTTGCCGATTAACTCATCTTCATCATATCCCAGGATCAGGCAGCCCCTCTTATTTATCAGGGTGATTTTTTGGCCGGAATCTATCGAAACCATAATAATGCCGGCCGCATTGAGATACCTTTCGGCCTTCTCCTTTTCGGCAACAAGCGCATTGGCCGATTGCTTTTGAGAGAGAGCGATCCCGATACTGTTCCCGATCCGCTCGAAAAATTCAATCAGATCAATTGTGAACATCCCTTTGCGGCGATCATTGAGCTGCAGCAACCCGATCGGATGTGCCTCCGAAATCAGCGGAATCAAGGCCACCGATTCATATCCCTCCCCGTTGCAGCGGTTGCGGGTCCGGGTCTGCCGATCTTCATCTGTGGTCGTGGCCAGCAATTTAGTGGTGCTGTTGGTCCAGAAGCTGCCGCCTTTGGTGAAAAATGAGTATTTGGGATCGGTCCGACCGGCGATGATATTGCCGCACATGCATTCAAGAAGAACGTTTCCTTCGGCATCGCGTTCCGGCTGTCCGTTCGAATTATATTGACAGAGATATCTTTCTGCCTCAACAAAAAACTCCGGAAAACCATTGGCGACATAATAAGGGTAATCATCCCCTTCCTTCAATCTTATTGCCACCGCTTCAAAGCCGGTAAAATCCCTTATCATGAATAATATGTCTTTGATGGTATCGGTGATCCCCTCAAGCTGGTTCAGGCGATCAAGAATCTGCGCCGTAAGCCTCAGCCTGGATTCGGCCTGCTTGCTCTGGGTTATATCCATCGAGGCCCCGGTTATGCCGACTATAGCGCCATTCTCATCATGAAGCGGCTCCACTGTTAAATCAAAATAACGAGTCTTTCCTTTGATCGTCAGACAAATCTCTTCACGAAGCCCGTTGCCGCTGTCAAGAACCCCTTTCTTCAACTCTCGCAATTTGGCGGCCTCCTGCAGGGCAAGGAAATCATCATCGGTTCTGCCGATAATCTCTTCCGGGCGAAATCCGAGCTGTGGATTATATATCCATATATATCTCAGCTCGCGATCCTGATTATAGACTTCTATATTGGAGTTTTTAAGAGCCACCCGGAAACGCTCCTCGCTGTCGCTCAGCGCTCTGTCGGTCAATTTATGCAGAACACTATCCTGCACAATTTCGATTATATGGGTCACTGCTCTGTTTTCGTCGAAGACAGGATATCCGTGAACCTCTTCAATAATTGATTGTCCCTTATCATCGACATGAATATGTTCCACGACAACGGGCTTTCCGGTACTCCTGATGATTTCCAACGGGCAGGCCAGCCCGGAATTCGCACAAGGCTGATCCGCATTATGATTCAGGTCATAGCAGGTTCTTGAGCCGGACAGGCTCTCACTTCCGGCAATATTGGTTATTTCAACCAGGTAGCTGTTTATATCGATTAAACTGAATCGATATGGAACAGCCGACATGGCTCGCCTGAATAATTCTGCAGATTCAAATTGATTCATAACTTGAATAAAATCAGCCGGAAACAGCCGCCCCCTGTAATTATGTTATTATTCGGGGTCATCATACCTTATATAGCGATTCAAATATATAGCCAAATATTCATCAGTTTAATAGAAGCCGAGTCCACCCAGGAATCCGAAAATGCGGTCTTGATTTCGATGTCACTCCCCGGAAAAATCGCCTTTTTCCAAATATAATATAAATAATCAAATCAACAATCATGTTTTTTGGGAAGATTTTCGGCCCCGGCCTGTAATCCAATCAGAAGTTCAAAACCAACATCAATTTCAGGAGGTCAGGAAAATGAAGGCAAAAGCATTCACAGGCATAATGATTGTCATGGCCCTGCTGGCCCTGCTCCCCCTCATTATCACTGCCGGAACCACCGGCAAAATCAAAGGCACCGTCACCGACAAATTAACCGGCAAACCCATTCCGGGAGCGTCGGTTATGATTGTCGGCAGCACTCAGGGCGCCATGACCGGCCCGGATGGGAAATTTGTTATTGAAAATGTCCAACCCGGGAAATATTCTCTCAAATTCACGGCCCTTGGCTACCAGACCATTGAAATAACTGAAGTCTCGGTCCTGGTCGATCTTGTTACCGAGCAAGACGTCAAAATGGAGCAAAGCGTCGCGGATCTGAGTAAAATTATCAAAGTTACCGCGGAAAAAGACCAGATTGACAGATTCTCGGTGACCAGCCAAATGGCTGTACCGATGGCAATTGAGGCTTCAAAGAAGGCCGGTCGTTGTAACGAGGCCGCGTATTACCCCCCCGCGCACGGCGGGACACAGATTGTCAACGGCGAAGCCTTCGATGCCATGTTTTTCAAAAATTATGGCGTCAATCCTTTTGTCGATACCGAAGATGACCATCTTTCCACCTTTGCGGTCGATGTCGATGACGCCTCTTTCATAATGGCCCGCTCCTACCTCGAGCGTGGTGAACTGCCGCCCAATGAGGCCATCCGCACCGAGGAATTTGTCAATCATTTCAAGTATAACTATGCTTCGCCCGAAAATGGCCCGTTTGCCGTCCATATCGAGGGCGCCCCGTCGATTTTCGGTCAGAACTGCCAGCTTCTGCGAATCGGCATCAAGGGCTTCGATATCCGACCAGAAAACCGCAAGCCGGCCAATCTGGTTTTTGTAATCGATGTCTCCGGCTCAATGGGTCGTGAGGACCGCCTCGGCCTGGTCAGAAAATCGCTCCGTATGCTGGTCGATAATCTCAATTCGAAGGATCAGGTCGGTATCGTCGTCTATGGTTCATCCGGCAGAGTCATTCTCGAGCCGACTTCAATCAACGAAAAGGAAAAAATTCTGACGGCCATCGAATGGCTGGTTCCCGATGGCGCCACCAATGCCGAAGAAGGCATCCGCCTCGGTTATCAGATGGCCGACAAGATGTTCGAGAAAGGCAAAATCAACCGGATAATTCTCTGCTCCGATGGGGTCGCCAATGTCGGCGTTACCGGGCCGGATCAGATTCTCAAGCAGATTAAAAGCTATGCCGATAAAGGCATCACGCTGACCACGGTCGGTTTCGGCATGGGCAACTTTAATGATATCCTGATGGAAAAACTGGGCAATAAAGGCAACGGCTTTTATGCCTATGTCGATGATTTCGAAGAAGCCAAAAAGATCTTTCTCGACAATCTGACCGGAACATTGCAGGTCATCGCTCGCGATGTCAAAATTCAGGTCGATTTCGACTCGAACACGGTCAGCAGCTACCGCCTGCTCGGCTATGAAAACCGGGACCTCGATGACGACAAGTTCCGCGACGACAAAGAGGACGGCGGTGAAATCGGCTCGGGGCATCAGGTGACGGCACTATACGAAATCAAGTTTCATAAATTCGCAAGGTCGAGTCATATCGGGACCATTTTTATCCGTTACAAGGACCCGGATGACAACAACGTGACTGAAATTAATAGACAGATCATGCGCAACGATTTCGGTGAGCGCTTTGAAAATGCTTCGGTCGATTTCAGACTGGCCGCAACCGCAGCCGAGTTCGCCGAGATTTTGAGAAAATCATATTGGGCGAAGGGGTCAAAACTCTCTGCCGTGTTCGACCTGGCCAAACAAGTCTTCGTCGAGCATGACTCCGAAGACATAGTCCAGCTAATGGACTTAATCAGCAAGGCAGAAAAGCACCAGGATGAACTGGCGGAGAAATAGTGTGCGGGGTGCCGGGACAGGCAAGCTGCCTGTCCCGGATATATTATTTGGGAAATGTAGTAAATTATGAAACGACTCAACGAAATTATTCTAATAATCCTGACAGTGATTTTATTGCTCTCACAAAATTCATATCCTGTCGATCAAATTCGTGCAGATTCTTATATAAAAACATATTCCAACGGAATTGAAAACATGGAAAGGCGTTTAATGAGACCGGTATTGGGGGATGCAGAAATAGCGTTTTCTAATTCGGGAATCGATAGTACTATGGGATATTTCTTAAGAATTCTAGACTCGATTAGTTACATCGAAGAAACAATCTGTCGTTCGAGTTTTGTTCTTGGGCACACATATTCATGTCTGTATGCATACCTTTATTACAAACCTTACTCTATGTTACCTAGAAGGAGTGGTTTTGTGGAAGATATTATGGTAAATGATGATGAATTTGATGTGGAATTAAACCCGCCATCAATGTCACATAATTATATTACATCCGATTCGATTAACCATATTCTCCGCAAAAGCTGCAAGTAAAATAAATTCCAGCCATAAAAAAGGGCCGGAATATTACCGGCCCTTTCCTCTTATCCCCAAAAAATTTATAAGCCGCAGTCAAGCGCCGGGCCGCTCTTGTACAGGAAGGCAATCATCCGCGTCACATCAAGCAGGTTAACGGCGCCCGAGTTATCGACATCGGCCGACTGCATAGCGGCCGGTTCCGCCCCGCCTTTGTACATATAACTGACAATAAACGTGGCATCCAGCAGATTGATCGCGCCGGAACCATCGGCATCACCGCATATCCAGGCCGGACCGATCTCGAGTGTCAGGACCTGCTCGTCACTGCTGCCCGTTATATCCTGCGCCTGTGCCGTAAATGTTATCGTCATAATTGTCGGCGGCGTCCCATTGATCAGGCCATCAGGCGATAATGTCAAGCCGCTCCTGTCAAGATCATTATTCTTATCGGCCCAGATAACTTCGCCGGTCCCTCCGGTCGTCTCGAGTTGACTCGAATAGGGTAATCCCTCGGTGGCATCAGGCATCGATTCCGTTTCGACCGACACCGCCGGATTGATGGTGACCGAAAGCGGCGCCTCACCTTCATCCCCGCAGCCATCGTTGACTACAGCAATGAAATTCAGGACGCCGACCGTCGTCGGAACCCCGGAGATATTACCTTCATCCGCAACAGCCAGTCCTGTACCAACCAGACCGGAGTTCTTGTCGCCCCAGTTGTATGCCCCGGTGCCGCCGGCGGCTGCAAGATCCTGGTAATAAACCTGACCCTGGGTCCATGCGGGAAGTGTTGAAGTGGTAACATTCACATGCGGGTTGATATTGACCGATAACATTTTCTCGCCCGTCACAAGCTCTTCATCCGTAACCATGGCCGTAAATGAAATTGCCCCGGTCGCAGACGGTGCCCCCGAGAGCAGCCCGCTCGATGATAGTAACAGACCGGTCCCGGCAAGATCATCAAATTTATCGCTCCAGGTTAAAAGGCCGGTTCCGCCCGAAGCCTCAAGCTGCTGAGAATATGGCCTCTCGACTGTCCACTCCGGCAAAGAAATCGTGGTGATATGCGGCCCCGGAGTTCCGCACGAAAACATTTTTACCCGGATATCATCGACCGCGGCTTCGACCACCGACCCGGACCCGGCATCGGAAGCATTGAAATTGAGCTTCATTTGATCTGTAAGGGCAATGTAATCGGAGGCCCAGATAGTATGTTCGTACCATCCACCGGAAGCTTCTTCGACAGGCCCGATATTCTCCAGCAATGTCCAGCTCGCGCCGTTGTTATTGGAAATAAAGACCTTAAATGTGTCACTGTTGGGTGCGTTTCCGAAATCATTGGAATACCAGAAAGCATAATGTATCTGTCCCTCACCTCCCGACAGATCGAAGGTCGGCGAAATTAGTATCGTATTGCCGCCATCGACATCGGAATCCCCGGCGCTGTTGCCGGTCAAATAGCACCGCCCGGAACCATCGAAATCAACCGTGGGATCGCCGCGATCACCGAGTCCGGCCGGAATTCCTCGCGACCATACCCCCGCCGTGGCCGTACTGGTCACAATCCAACCCTGGTCGGTCTCGAAATTATCTTCAAAAACAACGGCTGAATCACCGACTCCAAAAGCCTCAAAAGGCGATGAGGGATCGGGATTAAAATAGGTCCCGTCGGTCATCTCCTCAACACTGACATAAAAACTGATTCGATCGCCGCAGGATAAAATCGGAAGGTTAGCCTGGTAATGATTGGTGGTCAACTGCGTCATGGTCTTGTTTTGCGGGATTCCATTATTGATCGAATAATAGAGTCGCCCGGTATTCGGAATCGGGATGGCGCCTCCAACCCCGCTGACAACCACTTCAAACGAAGTCACCTGGCCGTACGCCACATTCGTCGGAACACCGTCAGGATAATCAAACGAAATATTTTTTGATCCGGGGTAATTAATATAACAGGCACCGTATCCGATACTGGAGCAGCCGTATTGGATTCGCATATAGCCGCCCTCTTCACCCCAGCCGGTTCCCCAGGAATTTCGCATAATCCAGACACCTGATGTCCCCTGGCTGTCATCCCAACCGACCAGAGTAACGCCATGATTGACATCACCGGTGGCACAGGAATTAAAAACACCCCCATTATATGCCTGCATGGCACTGTTGGAAATTACGGCGACACTTATCGGGCCATGCAGCATGATCGCCTGTTTCATGGCATCTATAGATGGCACTCCATAGGAACTCCCGACATATGCCCAGCCATCGATTAAATAATGATGATCATAAGGGCAATTGCAGGTGCCATTTGTGGCCGTATATGGAAAATCGGCTTCATAGACCGCTCCCGTACCACCGCAGGGATCGGTTTTCCACTGATGATAATCATGGGCCCACCATCCCCCGGCACAATCCCAGCCGTCCTGATTACAACTGACCAGCCATTGCTCCGAAAGATCGACGAGCACATTATCCTTTAATTTAATATTGCATTCCAGCGGGCCCATCGTTCCAAACGCCCAACAGCTGCCACAGCCGCCCTGATTTCTGGCCGGAGGAAGAGTGGTGGAATCCCGCCAGTCAAAGGCCGCAGGTAGCAGCATTTTTTCGGTCATCGGGTCGAAAACGGCATTTTCCCGCCAATTGAGCGGTTCCTTGAGACCGCACAGTTGATCAAGAGAATATTGAGTGGCCTGATTCTCACCAACAGAAAATGTCCAGTCTTCATCAAGTGCCTGTTGCTGAAGTGCTTCAATTTCCTGCTTTGAAAGCTGTCCCAGCACAGATTGCGGAACAATTAACAGGATCAATAGACACCCAATCAAAATAAGCTCTGCCGACTTGATCGGCCTGCCCGTGAAGGAAAAATGCGACATTTTCAGCCCTTTCTCATCTAATTCCTGAATATCTTTGCCGGCCGCTTTCAAGCCATTACAACCATTATCGGCCATATTTTCGTACTTAAAGTCACTAGTTAAAGGCAAGAATCATATTTATTCCTATTAGTAGAATATATCCAAAATATGGATTCTGTCAACCAACTATTATTTGTATTAAAAGAGTGTAAGAAACCACATGCTCCCTGGAAATAACAATTGCAAATAACAGATTGATAGAAGGCCAAACTTCTAAGAATCAAAGGTATTTTGCTAATAAATTTCGGAGACTGTTACGTAATTTGACACTTGACAGAATTCTATTATTCCGTATTTTATAGTGTTAGACATAATTTTCTGCAATTGAAAATATTGGGGAAAGATTTATACTTGCCTGATTGCTAAGGGATTAACATCAAGATTCCGAATAAAACAGCATGGAGGAGTCTATGCCGATAAGTCGTAAGTCCCTTAGAACAGTTATCTTAACGCCATTGTCATTTATTATAATCGTCCTTTGCTTCGCCTCTTCTGCTTTTGCCCAATTCTATATTCTGGATGTGAATGTTTCCGAAATAAGTGCCCGCGAAGGCCGCCAGAATGTCGCCATTCCGATTTATATGCGGAATTATATAGATTCTGTAGTCGCTTTCGAATTAACATTCGTAACCGACCGCCCCGATCTGATTCAATTTAATACCGTTAATTGCGATACCACCGGGACGCTGACTTCGGGTTGGCAGTTTATCAGCGTCGATACCGCTTATGAATCCGGCCTTGAAATACAGGCCATGGCCAACACCATCCAGATGCCCATTGTGCATGGCATCGGTTATCCGCAGACAGGCAAAATACCGCTGATCAAGATCCTGGTCGATATCGGCGATTTGCCCGATACGGCCCAGACTCAGACCGCCTCAATAGAGATAATGGCAAATATTTATGACTTTTGTTTTTCCAATGAAAAGGGGCAGACCATCGGGCTGAATTATGAACTTTACTATGACACATTATGGTACAATTGCATCGCCTGGTACCCCGGCGACACTATCTGTAAGACCTGGGAGGAGGTGGGCGGTCCTCCTGCCGATACCATGGTGATCGACAGTCTCCATCCTTATCTCGACACAACTCAGGTAGGTATTTCAAACGGTTCCGTTACGGTTCTTCAAAATTGCCTGTCGTCCGCCGGCGATGCCGACTGCAGCGGATACCTTAATCTTCTCGATGCCGTTTTTATTATCAACTACCTCTATAAAAGCGGCCCGGCACCTGTCTGCAATGCCGACTGCAATTGTGATTGTCTGATGAATTTGCTGGATGTCACATGCATGATTTCCTATCTCTACAATGTGGGAACCGAGTGTAATTGCTGCAATTGCGAGCAGTGGAATATTGACTGCGGCGCCGGAGGAGGCAGCAATTAGATCCGACAACCCATTTTCGGTCCTGATTTCATTCCGAACCGGATGATAAACAATGATTAATAATAGACGCCGGGATAATTTATATCTTGACACTAAAAATCAAAATATTATACTGTATATTAGAAGAGGTACAGCTAAGCACAAACCACATTAAAGAGAGTATTTATTACTTCTATGACTTTTCTTGTACCCATTGCTTAACATATACTTATAACTACGCCCGTCATTTCTGCAATTTTTACCCTTGATGTCCGGGCTTTTTATAGACTGAATGTAAGGAGAGCTAACCAAAAACCTTCAGAAGGTGGAGGATGCTTTGAAAAGGTTGGTAATGGGATTCTGGCTGGCCGTTATACTCAGCATGGGATTTGCTGGCATGGCAACGGCTGACCAATCTGTCGAACTGAGCAAGTCACCGTCCGGCGTAAACCTCATTAATCAAGATATGACCGGACTCACCCTGCAACTTGAAGTCGGCGAAATTAACTTTTATTCTGTAACGACACCGGAAGGGAATTTTACCCTGGCTAAGATTCCCGGATTGGGCCGCTCATTTAATATCGGCGAACCCAATCTGCCGATTGCTAACAAGGTCTTATCCATTCCTTTCGGCTGCGAATTGACGGCGGAGATTATCGACTACAACATCGAAGAAATCTCCCTTACCGACCTGGGTATAATTGACCCGATTATCCCTGCCCAGCCGTCTATTTCCAAATCGGATGACCCCGCCTCGGTTCCCTTTGAATATGATCGCAGTGTCTATTCCACCAGCGGATATTACGCTTTGCCAATGGCGGAAACGGCCATTGAAGGCGTTATGAGAGGTGTTCGGGTGGCCCGGATTTCCATCGCCCCGGTGGAATACAGCCCGTCCGAAAACAAAATCCGGGTATATCAAAACCTGACGATCAGGGTAACTTATCAAAATCCTGATTGGGCCGAAACCGAATCGATCTGGGAAAAGAGTTATTCACCCTTCTTTGAACCGGTCTATGATCAATTGACCAATTATGAAGGATTTATATCCTCCACGAAATCTGATTTTTTTAACCTCGTAAAATATCCGGTAAAATATCTCATTATTGCCGATCGGATGTTTGAGACACAGCTCCAGCCGTTTATTGAGTGGAAAACAAAGAAGGGATTTACCGTTATAACCTCATACACCGACATAATCGGAACTTCCACCACAGCTATAAAGAACCACATCAGCAGCTTATATAATGCCGGCACGCCGGAAGATCCGGCCCCTTCATTTGTGTTGTTTGTCGGTGATGTCGCGCAAGTTCCGACCTGGTCGGGTTCGGCCGGCTCTCATGTGACCGACCTGAAATATTGCGAATTGACCGGCGATAATCTTCCGGAAATCTATTATGGTCGCTTTTCGGCCCAAAATACGACTCAATTGCAGCCTCAAATCGATAAAACTCTGGAATATGAAAAATACGAAATGCCGGACCCGTCATACCTTCAGGAAGTCACTCTTGTATCCGGCGTTGATGGTACCTATGCTGCAACTCACGGTAATGGCCAGATTAACTACGGCACTAATCTTTATTTTAATCTGGATCATGGTATTAATCCCAATGTCTGGCTTTACCCCGCCTCGGATGCATCCGGCGCCGCAGCGGCCATTATTCAGACAGTGAGTGATGGTGTCGGATTATATAATTATACGGCGCACTGCAGCCATGTGGGCCATGCCGATCCTCCATTTGTTACCAGCGATATACCTGGACTCCAGAATTATCACAAATATCTCCTCGGTATCGGTAACTGCTGTCTGTCCAACACCTTCAGCGAATCCACCCCCTGTTTTGGTGAGGCTTTCCTGCAGGTGGCAGGCAAGGGCGGCATTGGCTATATCGGCGGCACCAATTCCACTTACTGGTACGAAGATTATTATTGGGGAGTCGGTTACGGCCCGGTCGTGGCTACCGGCCCGACCTACGAACAGACTACCCAGGGTGCCTATGATGGCGTCTTCCATGATCATGGCGAGACCGAACAATATCATTTCGTGACCAATGGCGCCATTATTTTCGCCGGCAACCTGGCCGTAACGGCCGGCGGCAGCCGTGTTCAATACTACTGGGAAATATACACCCTGATGGGCGACCCCTCGGTTATGACCTATCTCGGTATTCCGACCCAGAATAATATCACCCATGATGCTACGGTATTATTGACGGCAACTTCATTCGCCGTTCATGCCGATCCCGGCTCTTATGTCGGCATCAGTGTCAATGGTGCCCTGCACGGCGCAGGGTATGTCGATGGCTCAGGCATGGTCAATGTGGCCCTTACCCCGTTTGACAGCCCGGCGCTGGCCGATATCGTCATCACGGCACAAAATAGAGAACCATATATTTCCACGGTGCAAATCATCGCACCGGATGGGCCGTTCGTGATCTATGACGATCATGTTATCAATGACGGTCTGGGCAACAACGACGGTCTGGTTGACTGCGGCGAATCGATC